>JAVVEP010000004.1:98941-173654 GCA_032250735.1 Gammaproteobacteria bacterium | reverse complement strand
CAACCTGATATCAATCAGTTGGTCTTGCTGTGAAAGTTAACGGGACAGCAGTGATTGATTTTGCATATTAATTTATACACATAACGCTTCGCATCACCGGAAGCAAAAAGCAGAGCGACGAAGGAGCGGCGCTTTTTGCTGTCCGAGTGTATGCGATTGTTAGAAATCACGTTAATCCACTTAGGCACGAGAATACTGCCTCACGAATATCATCAGCTTCGGTTGAGCCTATTCCTTCAGCGGTGCATTTATATACAATATCTAAGTTATCCGCTTTTCTCATGAGTATCGTAATCTCTTGTGAATAAGCGCCAAGCATACCTATCTTTCTTGTTCCGCTAATTCCCCAGGTAACCAACAGCAGTTTATCTTTGTTGCCATCAGGAACTTTAAAGAGTCGGGTTACTCCCATTTTTAGCAACACACCGGAGATCAATGAGGCGGGATCAGTGCTTTTTGTGTAGCCTCCGCTCTGTGTTATTAACGCCGAATTTATGGTTTCTCCATCTTGAATTATTGCAAACGCAAAATTACTTACGGAATGACGAGACTCAAAATGGGGTGGCTTTATGTCAGCGCTTGGGGCTATAGAAGCGCAACCAGTCAGTAATATGACAGTTAGGGTTAAAGCATATTTTTTCATTATTAAATTCATATAAGGATGCCTACCAAAAGGACTTTACAAGAGAAATCAAAGCGATAACTATAGCAATGATCGAAATGTATTTTGAGTGCTCTGCCGAAAGCATTGACCTTTTAGCGATCAACCTTCTTTCAATCTCAGCCTCTGAGGCTACCGCACGCATTTCTGAATAAACTCCGCTAGATGTCTCACCACTATCGTCTATGTATGGCGAAACATTTAGTTTTTTGCATTCTTCAATTAACTCTTCCTTCTTGGTGGGTTTAGCCCTTGGAAGGAAATTCGAAAAATCTTGTTGATTTGATCCATTCATTTGGTGCCTCTAAATTTCTAACGCCAGCTTAACCGGACCACCGGCGCGGCGTGAGGCTTGTGGCAATCGCCACAAACGAAACGCCGCAGAGGTGGGTCCGTGTTTAAGTGTTTGTTAGATATCTAATTCTCTATTACCTACCACCGATGCACCAATCCCACTCTTATAATTATCTAAAATAGTTTTTGTAATTTGACGATTGAAACATACTAATTCTTTTGGTTTCTTAGTATTCGAGCATTTTACAAACACTCTTATTTTAAATGTATCTTCATTCCATGTATTAAACGGATATTTTTCAGAATTCTCTGCTTGAGAGAATAAAATATGTTTTTGAATAGATTCTTTACCTTGCAAAGGAAATGCCCCAAATGCACCTATTATGGACTCAGCATGGACCCTTCTTTTTCCGCTAATATATACTCCATAATCGATCTCTGACAAAGGAGCATAAAGTTTCACTGAATCTGCGCTTTCTACTTTAATTGATAAACGCTCAACAACTCCCGAACCATTCCCATCATTTATAAATACAAATGGAAAAATAAGAGCCAAACTATCATGAGATGCTGCCGATGTCGGAGCCAATATGATTTCATCACACAATACAGTTAGTCGAAATGGGAATATTTCGTCTTTAAATGCACTTATCAAAGAAACCATTAATGCGACAAGCGCTATTATTGCGCTAATCCATGCTGTATCCAAAGGGGCAAAAAATAACGTAGCAATAGTAGCAACAATTACAAGCAAAATAGTCAGCATCATCTTATTCATAATTTTTTATCTAACAGTGAATGGACGTCAGATTGACGTGGAAAACTACGTCATTTTGACGCATATTATGCTCCCTTTATTTTGCTCCGGGTATTAGTACACCTTTTCCGCCTGTTCGGCAAATGTGATTTTCGCCGTTCCTTTCAACCAGTTATCTTTAGTTAGGGATTTCTAATAGGCATCGAACCCATCGGCTGCATGCCCCCATCAGCAGGCGGTAATATTTCACATTGACGCATATTACTCATGCCCCCTACATTGGCACTATTTCACCTGGCAGGAAGCCACTATGAATAAGCCTTCGCGTTCGCCGTTCCTTGAGGAAGTTCGTACCGCTATCCGCTTGCGTCACTACAGTATCCGCACCGAGTCCACTTATCTGGATTGGATCAAACGTTTTATTCTTTTCCATGGAAAGAGGCACCCGCGTGATATGGCGGAGCCTGAGGTGCGTGCCTTTCTATCGCACCTGGCGATAAACAGAGACGTCGCTCCAGCGACGCAGAATCAGGCGCTTAATGCGTTGAATTTTCTCTATAAGGTGGTATTGGAGCGCCCCTTGAACGATGCCATTGGTTTTACCCGCGCGAAGAAAAAACAAAAGCTGCCTGTGGTTCTGACTCGCGAGGAGGTTCATTCACTGCTGCGGCAGCTCGAAGGCCAGTACTGGCTGGCGGCCTGCCTCATGTATGGCTCCGGGTTGCGGCTGATGGAATGTGTTCGCCTGCGGGTGATGCATCTGGATTTTGATCATCGTGCCGTTCGCATCATTGACGGTAAAGGTGGTAAGGATCGTGTGGTGACGCTGGCGGATGAGCTCATCGTTCCGTTGCAGCGTCATTTGCAGCAGGTGCGCGGCCTGCATGAAAAAGATTTGGTTGATGGATTTGGCGAGGTCTATCTTCCCTATGCGCTCGCGAGGAAATACCCGAATGCGCCGAAGCAATGGGCGTGGCAATATGTTTTTCCCGCAAGCCAGCGAAGTGTGGACCCGCGTTCGGACGTGATGCGTCGCCATCATCTCGATGAGCAGGCCTTGCAAAGGGCCATCAAACGGGCCGTTCGCGCGGCGGGGATTACCAAGCCCGCTACTTGCCACACCCTGCGGCATTCGTTCGCCACTCACTTACTGGAGCGCGGAGCGGACATTCGTACCGTGCAGGAACAGCTCGGCCACAGCGATGTGCGCACCACTCAGATTTACACCCATGTGTTGGGGCGGGGTGGAAATGCCGTGATCAGTCCGTTGGGCGGTGTTCTCTAACCGTCCGTGGCCTAGCCGTGGATTCAGGATGATGTTGCTCTCAATCGAGGGATCGGCCTGTTTTGTTGCGGGAAATCTATTCGCTGATGTCACCCGCCCTGCGCGGGGCGGATCAGGAAGAGCGGCTATTCACACCAGTATGCAATGCACATTCAGCAAAATCCGCCCAGGCCTTAATGGCCATAGGTGCGACGGCATCACCGCCGCTGTTTGTTGCCTGGCGTTATTCACGCGCCACGGCTGGCGTGTACAATCCGGATTCAACCCTTGCCTGGATGTGTCGCGTTGAATGACCCTGTCGTCTTGACTGAAAATCCTGAAGCTCAATCCCTGTTACGCCTGAAGGGGGTGGGGTCGAGTATTGTGGAGAAACTGGCAAATCTGGGGATTACCGGCATTGCGGATCTGTTGTTTCATCTGCCGCTGCGCTATCAGGATCGCACCCGTGTGGCGGCGATTGGCAGCCTGCGCAATGGTGATGAGATCACCATCAGGGGCGAGGTGCAGCTCACCGAGGTGAAGTACGGGCGGCAGCGCATGCTGTTGTCGCGCATCAGCGATGGCACCGGGTTTATCACCCTGCGGTTTTTCCATTTCAATCAGCAGCAACAGCAGCGCCTGGCGCGGGGCGCTGTGGTGGAGTGCTTTGGCGAGGTGCGGGCTGCGGGCGGGAAGCTGGAGATGGTGCATCCGGAATATCGTGAATGCGGGGATGGGCAGGCAGAGGTGGAGCGGGACGAGCGACTGACGCCGGTGTATCCCACCACCGAGGGTTTGCGCCAACAGAAGCTGCGCGCGCTGATCGCCGCGGTTCTGGCCGATGCGGAGCTGATGAAGACGCAGCTGCGGGAGTTGTTGCCGGACAGCGTGCTGGCCCAGCAGGCGATGCCCAGTCTGGCGGCGGCGGTGCGCTATGTGCATTATCCGCCGGCGGATGCCGAGCTGGCCGCCCTGCAGCAGGGCGTGCATCCCGCTCAGCAGCGCCTGGCGTTCGAGGAGCTGTTGGCCCATCAGCTGAGCCTGCGTCAGTTGCGACAACGACACCAGGCAAGGTCGGCGCCGGCCATGCAGGTGGCCGGGCGTCTGGTCCAGGACCTGTTGCGCGGCCTGCCGTTTGCACTGACGGCGGCACAGCAGCGGGTAATCAGCGAGATACGCCAGGATCTGGACCAGCCGCGGCCGATGCAACGCCTGGTGCAGGGGGATGTGGGCAGCGGCAAGACCATTGTCGCGGCGGCGGCGGCGTTGCAGGCGGTGGAGGCCGGTTTTCAGGTCGCGGTGATGGCGCCGACGGAGCTGCTGGCCGAACAGCATCGCATCAACTTCGAGCAGTGGCTGACGCCGTTGGCGGTGTCGGTGGGCTGGCTGTCGGGAAAGACCAAGGGCCGGACGCGCGCGCAGGTGCTGGGCGCAATGCAGGACGGCGCGGCCCAGGTGATCGTGGGTACCCAGGCCCTGTTTCAGGAAGGCGTGGCCTTTTCCGCCCTGGGGCTGGTGATCATTGATGAGCAGCACCGCTTTGGTGTGCACCAGCGCCTGGCGTTGCAGAACAAGGGGGCCCTGGAGCAGGGCTACCCGCATCAGCTGGTGATGACGGCCACGCCGATTCCCCGCACCCTGGCGCAGACCGCCTATGCCGACCTGGACCTGTCGGTGATCGATGAGCTGCCGCCGGGCCGCACGCCGGTGGAGACGGTGGTGATTTCGGAACAGCGCCGCGACGAGGTGGTGGCCCGCACCCATCAGGCCTGTCGTCAGGGTCGGCAGGCCTATTGGGTGTGTCCGCTGGTGGAGGAGTCGGAGAAACTGCAATGCCAGGCGGCGCAGGAGACCGCGGAGATTCTGCATCAGGCCCTGCCGGATCTGCGCATCGGCCTGGTGCATGGCCGGCTCAAGGCGAGCGAAAAGGCCGAGGTGATGGCCCGCTTCAAGGCCGGCGAGATCGACCTGCTGGTGGCGACCACGGTGATCGAGGTCGGGGTCGATGTGCCCAACGCCAGCCTGATGATCATCGACAACGCGGAGCGCCTGGGTCTGTCGCAGCTGCACCAGCTGCGGGGCCGGGTGGGCCGCGGCGACCAGCAGAGTAGCTGCGTGCTGCTGTACGGCGCCGCCCTGTCGAAGACGGCCCGGCTGCGTCTGGCGACATTGCGGGAGACCACCGACGGTTTCGTGGTCGCCCAGCGGGATCTGGAGATCCGCGGACCGGGGGAGTTGCTGGGCACGCGGCAGACGGGCCTGCTGAACCTGCGCATCGCCGATCTGCAGCGCGACCAGGCCCTGCTGCCCGCCATCGCGGTGTGTACGGAGACCCTGTTGCGCGATCACCCCGAGCGGATTATGCCGCTGATCCAGCGCTGGCTGGGCGCGGGTCTGCAGTATAGTAAGGTCTGAATAATCAAGGGTTTAGTTCTAACGACCGATGAGCTAATCGGGAAAGCGGAATAGCCGGCGGCATATTCCGGGGCAAATACATGATAGTTGAGTGGTCTCCTTGACTATTGGAATATTAGAGTCTAAAAATTTACTGAAGTCATCATCTACCCCTCCCTCTCTGATGGTGATTTTTTTATTGGCGGCCTTTCCCCAAGGCCGTTTTTTTTTACGCCCGGCATAAAGCGGCTGCCGGTTCTCGACGAAGGCGGTACACTCGCCCCTTTTATGCACCACGAATTCACCACGGGCTTAACAATGACCAACGACGAATGGAAGGCACGGGATCTCGCCGTGCTATGGCACCCCTGCACCCAGATGAAGGATCACGAGCACCTGCCGATGGTCCCGATCCGCCGCGGCAAGGGGGTATGGCTGGAGGACTTTGAGGGCCAGCGCTATCTGGATGCGGTCAGCTCGTGGTGGGTGAATATCTTCGGGCATGCCAATCCCTACATCAATGCGGCGGTCAGCCGGCAGATGTCTGAGCTGGAGCATGTGCTGCTGGCGGGTTTTACCCATGAGCCGGTGATCCGCCTGTCGGAAAAACTGGTCGAGATCACCCCTCCCGGACTACAGCGGGTTTTTTTTACCGACAATGGCTCGTCGGCGATCGAGGTCGCGCTGAAGATGAGTTTTCACTTCTGGTTAAACCGGGAGCGCCACAGCGGTTTGGCGAAAGGCGGGCGGCCGCGTAAGACAAAATTTATCAACCTGGCCAACAGCTATCACGGTGAAACCCTCGGCGCCCTGGCGATGGGCGATGTGGCGCTCTATAAGGAGACCTACGAGCCGCTGCTGATGCAGCCGATCACCGTGGCCTCGCCGGACAGCTACTGCCGTGAGCCGGGCGAGTCCGCCAGGGATTATGCGGTGCGCCAGTTTGCCGCCATGGAGCAGGCGCTGGAAGCGCATGCCGGTGAGGTGTGCGCCGTGATCGTTGAGCCGCTGGTGCAGGTGGCGGGCAACGTGCGCATGTACGACGCGGTGTATCTGAAAATGCTGCGCGAGGCCTGTGATCGCCACGGGGTGTTGCTGATTGCCGACGAGGTCGCCGTGGGCTTCGGCCGCACCGGCACCCTGTTTGGCTGTGAGCAGGCCGGCATCAGTCCGGATTTCATGTGTCTGTCGAAAGGGCTCACCGGTGGCTATCTACCGCTGGCCGCGGTCGTCACCACCGAGAGTGTGTATCAGGCCTTTTATGACGATTACGAAAACCTGACCGCGTTTCTGCATTCGCACAGCTATACCGGCAATCCGCTGGGTTGCAGCGCCGCGCTGGCGACCCTGGAGCTGTTCGAGCAACGGGACGTGATGAAGGATAACCAGATATTGTCAGCCCAGATGGCCGCAGGCGTGGCGGAGCTTGCCGATCATCCCCATGTCGGCGAGGTGCGACAGTGCGGAATGATCCTGGCGATGGAGATGGTCAAACAAAAATCGAGCAAGACGCCCTATGCCTGGCAGGAGCGGCGAGGCCTGCGCGTCTATCAACATGCGCTGGCGAACGGTGTACTGCTGCGGCCGATCGGCAACGTGGTCTATTTCATGCCGCCGTATGTCATCAACCAAGAGGAGATTGCCCTGATGGCGCGCACGGCCTGCGAAGGGATTGAATTGGCGACGCGGGATTAGCCGGCGCTACCGAGGCCACCGGTTAGTTGGCGGTTACGCCCTGTTTTTTCAGCAGGGATTCGATCTTCTGCTGATCAGGGATGACCGCAGCGACATCATTGATCAGGGTCTGTTGCCGGGCCAGGGGCAGCTTGGTCGCCGGTTTTGCAACGCTGTTGATATCCGCCTTCTGCACTGCGAGCAGTTTGGGGATGCCCTGGGTGAGCAGTCCGTAAAACGGCAGCTCCGTACCCGCCTCGCTGCTGTTGAGTACGGCAATGCGGGTGGTTCTGGAGGGCGCATCAGGGTCCGCGCCGTTGGCCTGCTCGAAAGAGATAACCGGGATATTCACCCCGCGCCAGCTGGTCATGCCCAGCAACCATTGCGGCGCGTCGGCAATGGGCTCAATAGGCTGAAGGTTGATGACCTCCGCGATGCAGGTGTTGGGCAATACCAGGTTCATCCCCGATAGCGGCAGCAGCTGGGTACGTACCACACTGCTTATTTCTTCGGCTGTTTTCATGGTGGCTTACTCTTTGGTAAATGGTCTTTGGCAAACGGTTTTTGGTAAAAGGTGTTTGCTAACAGTTGATTCATTTACGGTTGGTTAATTTGCACTAGGTAATGGCATCACTGTAGTAACGATACAGCTGATCGGCGAGCATGCGCGGGTTTGCACTATAGGTCACCGTATTGGTCTTACGGGCCTGATCCGGCATGCTGCTGATCACGCAGCTGTCGACATCCTGCGCCCAGACGATACCGCCGTGCTCGGCGATGGCCTCGCAGCCGCGCGCGCCATCATCGCCCATGCCGCTGAAGACGATGGTGCCCGCCATGTTGCCATAGCGTTTGGCGACGGCGATCATGGCGTCATCGACACTCGGCGAATAGATGGCCTTCTCCGGCGCCGGCCCCAGGGACAGATAACCGTCTTCGGTAATGCTGATGGATTTGTCCGCCGGCGCCAGCACAACCTCATGATGACGCAGCAGGTAACCGGAACGACCGGCCAACACCTTGAACGGGGTAACGCGATCCAGTTGCTCCGCCAGCAGGGAGATATGATTGGCGCCGATGTGCTGGGCCAGGATAAAGGCCACGGGCAGATCGGGTTTAACGGCGGCAAGAAACTGGCGTACCGCCTGCGGTCCACCCAGCGATGCGCCCAGCACCCAGAAATTGACGGCGGCACCCTCCGGCTTTTCGAGCTTGCTGCGCGGGGTCTTTACGGCCGGCGGCTTGCTCGCGGCGTCTAACGGCTGGTCGCGGGCCAGGTTGGGGGCCGCGGCGGTCTCGCTGATCGCGGGTAGTGTGGTGGTCGTTATGTTGGGAGAAACGCTGTCCGCCACGGCCGCCGTTTCCAGGGTCGGCTCAGAGACGGGTTCAGGCAAAATCGTGGCGGCTGTGACGGGCGCGTGTTCGCAGACCAGTTCGGCGAGTTTGCGGGCGAGCTTTTTCGCCCACAGGGCATTGGCGCCGCCGCTGGCCGGACTGCTGTCATTGAAGAGGATGGGTAACTTGTCGTAATCCAGCAGGGTGTCGATGATGTCGGTTTCTCTGCCGGTTTCCTCGCTGAGGTCCACCAGCAACACATCGGCCGACACCGACTCCAGCAGCGAGAGAAAATTATCGCTGGGCAGGTCGCGTGCGACGATCTCCAGGCCGGCACCCTCCAGCAGCTCGGACAATAACTGCTGGGTCTTGTCAGAGCTGGCGAGAATCGCAACCCGGGTCGGTGAGGTGTGCGCTGAACTGTGCATGGTGTCGGGCATGGAAACAGGGCGCTAGGCCTGTTTGACGCCGGTGAGGGCGCGGATGTTTTCGATCAGTTCGTGTTCCTGATAGGGCTTGCCCATGTACATGTTGACGCCGATATCCAGCGCGCGCTGTCGGTGTTTGTCGCCGGTACGCGAGGTGATCATGATGATGGGCACGTTGTTCAGGCGGGTGTCGTTGCGCATGGTGGTGGCGAGCTCGTAACCATCCATGCGCGGCATCTCGACGTCGAGCAGCATGATGTCGGGGATCTGTTCGATCATCACGGTGAGGGCATCGACACCATCCTTGGCGGTAATAATATTGTACTCGTAGCGCTTGAGCAGGCGCTCCGTCACCTTGCGCACGGTGATGGAGTCGTCGACGATCATCACGGTCGGCATCTTGTTCTCTGCGGCGGCACTCTCGTCGATGGTGGGCAACAGTGGCGATGCCTTGCCGTGGCGTTGCGCCAGTGCCGAGCGCACCAGATTGCCGACATCCAGAATCAGTGCGACCTGACCGTCCGGCAGAATGGTCGCGCCACTCAGGACATTGACGGTGCTGAGCTGCGGGCCGACCGACTTGATGACGATTTCCTGCCGGCCGAGAAGATTGTCCACGTGCAGGGCAACGCGGTGATCCGCGCTGCGTATCAGCATCAACGGCACACGCTGGCGTTGCTGTGGCAGGATGGGCGCGGCGCCATGCAATACCGTGCCCAGATTGAGGTACTGGTACTGGTTGCCGGCGTATTCATAAAAGGGATTTTCACCCGACACCATGGGTTCGAGCTCGGCGGTGCCGACCCGCACCACATGTTCGATATTCGGCAGCTGGATGGCATAGGTGGCATCGGCAACCTGGATCATCAATGCCTGGTTGACCAGCACGGTCAGCGGCAGGCGCAGGATGAAGCGGGTGCCCTTGCCGGCCTCGGACTCGATATGCAGCGTGCCGCCCAGCTGTTTGACCTCGGTGTTGACCACATCCATGCCGACGCCACGCCCGGATATCTGGGTCACTTCGGCGGCGGTACTGAATCCGGTTTCGAGGATGAATTCGATGATCTCGCGGTCGGACAGATCGGCATCGGCGAGCATGCGGCCCTTCTCAATGGCCTTGTTGCGCAGCGCATCGATATTGATACCGGCACCGTCATCGGAGATGGTCAGCACCACCTCGGAACCCTGATGGGCAAAGACGATGTGCACATTACCGCTGGCCGGTTTGCCGGCCTGCTCACGGATCTGCGGTAGTTCCAGGCCGTGGCCGATGGCGTTGCGCAGGATGTGTTCCAGGGCGGGCACGATGCGGTTGAGCTGGGTGCGATCGAGTTCGCCCTCTCCACCGGTCACCAGCAGTTCCGCCTCCTTGCCGACCTCCTTGCAGGTCTGGCGCAGGATGCGGCGCAGGCGTGGCAGGATGCTGGAGAAGGACACCATGCGGGTGCGCATCAGGCCTTCCTGCAGATCGCTGGTAACCCGCTGCTGTTGCAGGAGCAGGATGTCGGTCTCGCTGGCATGGTTTTCCAGAATCGACTGGATGTTGGTCAGATCGCCCAGACTCTCCACCATACTGCGGGACAGTTGCTGCATGGTGGAGAAGCGGTCCATCTCCAGCGGATCGAAATCCTCGGTGTCGGATACGGTCGTCTCATGCCGGTACATGATCTGCGTCTCGGTCTCGATCTCGAAACTGCGCAGCTGCCCGTGCAGGCGCTGTACGGTCTGATCGAGTTCGGCGAGATTGAAGCGGCTCGCGCCCAGCTGCTGCGCGATACGCGAATTGTAGATATTGATCTCGCCGGAAAAATTCACCAGGTTATTCAGCAGGTCGGCACGCACGCGGACCTGTTCATCGGAACCGGCGGCGGCCTTTTGCTCGGCCTTGTGCAGGTCGGCGGTATCCAGACTGAATGAGGTGGCAAGCTCTTCCATGTCGGCCGGATCGATGGCCTCGGCGGCAATCTCGGCAGCCTCAGGAACTGGCTCCGGTTTTACGGCGGCGGGTGTTGACGCAGGCTCAGGCGCTGCCGTGACCGCGGGCGTGGCGGGCGTATATTGCTCGCCCCGGATGGCGGCCTCGAGCTGGGCGATCAGTTCCGTGGGCACCGAGGTCGGCTGCAGTTTGCGCGCCTGTTCCAGGGCGCCAACCAGCCAGTCGTGACAGGTCTGAATCAGCGCAGGGTGCTGGGCCGCGGGTGGGGTGCGGCCATCCGTAATACGTTCCAGCAGGGATTCCATCGCATGCGCCAGGTCACCCACCGCGGAGACGTTCGCCATGCGGGCGCCACCCTTCAGGGTATGCAGCAGGCGCTGTAATTCGGCAATGTGTTCAAGGTTGTCGAGTTGCGTGGCCCAGGCCTGCAGGGCCCGTTCCGTGTTTTCCTGGATCTCTTCCGCCTCTTCCAGAAAGATCTCCAGCAGGTCGGGGTCGTAATCGACGTCGGCGGCGGCGACCGCCTCGGGTTCAGGTATGCGGGTGCTGCGCGGTTGCTCGGTCTCGGTGAGTTCTTCGAACTCGTCTTCGCCGGGCAGGCTGGCCGTGGGTTCGGTCTGCTCCAGTTCCTCGGACACAACCGGCGTGTCGTCCGACAGCCCTTGGGTGGGGGCGTCGAGCGCTTGCAGATCGTCGGCAGCGCTGTCTGTTGTCGAGATAGAAAACATCTCGAGCTCATCATCGGCAGGTTCGGCGGTGCCAGCGCCGGTCGTGATGGCCGCGATCTGTGCCAGTAAATCATCGGCGGCCGTCACGGGCTCACCCGTGCGGACCTGTTGGATGGCGTTGGCCAGCCAGTCGAGCCCCTGCTGCACCAGGGCGGGCAATTGATCGACTGTGGCGCGCCGGCCTTCGGTGACGGCCTCCAGCACGGACTCCAGTGCGTGGGTGAGATCGCCGATGGCCGCAAAATTGGCCAGTCGTGCGCCACCCTTGAGGGTGTGCAGGGCACGTTGTATCTCGACGATCGCACTGGTGTCACCCGCATCGGCGGACCGCCATTGCTGCATCAGGGCATCGCTGTGGCCGAGGATCTCGTCCGCCTCTTCGACGAACACCTCGAGCAGTTCGGCGTCTTCATCGCTGGACGCACTGACCGGTGCCTGGGGTTCCGCAGGGACGGGTGTCGTGGCAGCGCTTGCCAGCACGGCATCATGGTAGGCGGCAAGACGGCTGAGCAGGGCGGAATTGTCCGGCGCAACAAAGTCGTCGCGATCAAAGTCCGCCACCAGTGTCTCGATGACCTGGGTCAGGTCGTACAGCAAGGCCTGTCCGTCACTGTCGATGGAGATGCCATGCCCGTGCATGGCGCGAATCAGGCGATCGGCGGGTTCACTCAGTTCGGAGATCGACGCCACATTGGCCATCCGTGCGCTGCCATGCAGGGTGTGGAAGGCACGGTGCAGCTCGTCGGTGACGCCGGTGGTCTCGTTGTTGGCATTGAGCAGGAATTCACGAATGGCGCCGATATGGGTGGCGGCCTCCTTGCGAAACACATCCACCAGGGTGGATTCATAGGCGGGGGCCTGGTCGGCGGCGCTGCCGGGCGCGGCTTCGGATTCGTCCTCAGCCTCCATGCTCAGTTCGAGAGAAATCGCCTCAAGCTCATCAATGGCATTATCGACCAGTTCAGCATCAATCTGGGCAGAGTCGCCGGCAGACGATAACGCATCAACAGCGGCGTCATCCGCCCAGGAGACGTCTTCATCTATCGAGAAGGGGTCTTCAACTGCCAAGGCCTCTTCAGATGAAAATGGGTCTTCATCCGCCAAAGCGTCTTCAGCGGATAGAGAGTCTTCAACGGATAGAGAGTCTTCGAGCGAAAGTGAGTCTTCATCCACCAAGGCGTCTTCAACCATAAAGGCATCATCGGCAAGCACGGTGCCTTCAAGGGACAGGTCATCTTCAAGGGACAGGGGCTCGTCCAGGAGGAAGGCATCGTCTTCAGCAGCCGCATCTTCCAGCGGGGCCGTGGTGTCGGAAAGAATGTCGGTCAGAGCGCTGTCGTCACTGTCCGACGCATCAGGCAGATCGGGCGCGGCGGCGGCCGGGCCAGTGACCACAGCAACCGAGGCGATATCACTCACGCTGAAGCTGGCGCCGTCTGCCATGGCATCCGCCTGTGCGGCGAGGGCCTTCACCGGCGGACGGGCCTCGGTTTCCTTTTTCAGGTGGGCCAGCAAGCCGCGTACCACGCTCTCGGCATTGTCCAGCAGGGTAAACATGGCCGGGCTTGCGGCGATCTTGTTATCCAGCACGCGGTTGAGCAGATTCTCGATGGACCAGGCAAAGTCACCCATCACCATCGCACCCGCCAGGCGGCCGCTTCCTTTAATGGTGTGATAGGAACGACGCAGGGTTTCCAGTGACTTGCTGTCGTCATTGTTGGCGCGCCAGGCGTGCAGACAGTCGGTCATGGTCACCAGGACCTCATCCGCCTCTTCGACGAAGATTTCGAGGATCTCTTCGTCGATGTCCTCGTCCTGGTACTGTTCAGGCTCGGCAGCCGGCATTGCAAGATCGGCGACGGAATCCTCAGGCGTGATGGTGGCCTGCTCAAAAACGATCTCCTGGGTCTTGTCGGCAGCGGCGATGTCGCTGTCGTCGACCAGGCTGTCAGTCTCGACTGCAGCGGTCTCGACACTACTCTCTATATTCGCTATCTCGTCATCGAGAGCGTCATCGAGTGGCAGCTCGGCCTCGGGCTCGAGGCGTTCGATCTCAGTCTCTGCCTCAGCGAGCGTGTCGACATTGATGATGTCGGACACGGATTCCACCGGATGGCCAAGCTGCTCGACGCTGATCTCGGCCACCGCCAAAACGCCCTCGGGCTGGCCACGGCCCTCGCGGATGGCCTCCAGATAATATTCGATGCTGGTGATGGCGTCCGCCAGGGTGTCCAGCTGTTCGGGATTCGGTTTGGTTTGCGCGGCAATGACATCCTCGCGGATATAGGCATTGGCGGCGCCGAGCAGTCTGGAGGCGCGGGTCAGATTCATCACCGCCAGCGCGCCCTGAATCTGGGCGAGTTTGGCCGGCGCATCCTTGATCGCCTCGAACTGGCCGGGCTCCACGGCAAAGGCGTTGAAGCCCTCCTTGACGTCGGCCAGGACCTCCTTGGCCTCCTTGATCACCAGGTTGGCGATCTGGGTCTGTTCGCTCTGCGGCAGTAAGACCCTGGAATCCTCGGCGCCCTGCATGGTGAGGTCGGGGGCGTCCTCTTCGCTGTGCGCGCGCTGGATGGTTTGCAGATTGTCCAGCGACGATTCGACATAGAGCAGGGCGCTCGCCGTTTCCATCAGCGCGTCATCGGCGGGATCCTGCTCAGCTTCCACAAACTGCTTCAGCTGGGTGGCCTGATCCTGTATGACCTTGCGCAGATCGCCCAGGCCCAGCATGGCCAGGGTATCCGCGGTGCGGCGCAGTGAATCCGCCAGCGGCGCGAGGCTGCTGACCTCGCGCTTCGGATTGCGGACAAAGATGTCCAATTGATCCTTGATCTGCAGCAGATCATCCTTAATCACCCCGGAGACATTGCCCATGATGTCAGAGGTGGAACCCTTGAGGTTGTCCATCGCCTGTTCCAGGGCGCCGCCAAACGGCAGCAACTGCTCCAGGTTAAAGGCCTGTTTCAGGGTGCTGACGCGGGGGCCATTGGAGGTCGATGTGCCGGCATAATAGAGGCAGTTTTTGATCAGGTCGGTGGGCGGTTTTTCGACAATGGCCTGTTCACCACCATCCACCACCCGCTTGATCTCACGATCGACCTGGCCCATCAGCATTTTCAGCGCAGTACTCTTGCCCAGGCCCTCGTCGATCAGTGCCTCGACAATGCCGCCGGTGACCCACCACAGGCGCTGGCAGGTATCGTCTTCGGAGGCGTTCTGCAGCTCGCGCAATACCGCCGCCATCTTTTTCAGGCTGCCGGCGCTGTCCTTGTCGCGCAGCACGCCGAGCAGGGAGAGTTGATAGATGGGCCGCAGCTTGCGCGCGAAACCCTGCATCTCCGGGTAGTCTTTATCCGCGGGCAGGCGTTTTTCGGGCGGGGCGACCGTCAGGTCGGGCGAGAAAAAGGCGTTTTCGCTGAGCAGGGGTTCGCCGCGCGCCGCGCGCATGTCGTTGAGCAGGGGCGTGAGCACCACGGGCATATCGGGCTGGCCGCGTTCGAGGCTCTCCAGGTAACTGGGCAGCTGCAGGGTGGCGCGGATCAGAACGTCAAACGCATCATCTTTCTGTGCAATCTGGTTGTTGAGCAGGGCGTTGGCGAGCTTTTCCATTTCCTCGGCAAGCAGGGCGGCGCCGTAGATTTCGACCATCTGCAGGGTGCCATAGACCTGATGAAGGTAGGTGGCGCAGAAGCGGATCTGGGTGGTGTCGGTGGGGTCTTCAATGAAGGCCTCCAGTGCCTGATGGGTCTGGTTCAGACTTTCCTGGATTTCATCTTTGACCCACGTCAGCGTGGTGTAGTCGAGTTGTTCGCCCATAATTATCTAGCGCGCCTGTACGTCGTATTTTTCATTATTAGTGGTGTTGAAAAGCCAGCGTGTTGGCATAGGGATAGCGTTCAAGCTTGGGGTGATTCCAGTTGAGGATTTCACCCACGCCG
The DNA here is from genome assembly GCA_032250735.1 of Gammaproteobacteria bacterium. Taxonomy (NCBI): domain Bacteria; kingdom Pseudomonadati; phylum Pseudomonadota; class Gammaproteobacteria; species Gammaproteobacteria bacterium. Next base: position 158,245 of record JAVVEP010000004.1, on the reverse strand, counting down.
AGAATCAGTATTCCGCCGGGCTGTAAATGGTCGGCCAGGGTGTCGGCAATTTGAATGCGTTGCTCCTGGTCAAAATAGATCAGCAGGTTCTGGCAGATGATGATGTCCATCATGCCGATGGGCGCCTTGCCGATATCCAGTATGTTCAGCTGATTAAAACAGACACGTTTGCGCAACGCGTCGTGTACCTGGAATTTGTCATCCTCGGTGATGACAAAATATTCATCCAGCCAGTTGGTGTCGATGTCCTTGATCTGGCGGCGGCTGTATATTCCCTTGCGACCATGTGCCAGTGAGCTGCGGCTGATGTCGCTGGCGGTGACGCCGAGATAATACTGGCAGCCCAGGTTTCGCAGGTGTTCATCAATTGTCATCGCGACGCTATACGGCTCTTCACCGGTGGAACAGCCGACGCTCCAGACATTGATGGTAAGTGGCGACGCTGTGCACTGTTCGTGACTGCTGGGCAGAAATTTATCGCGGATCAGCGAGAGGACGCTTTGCTGACGCAGGAAGCGCGTTTCATGCACGGTAAGGTGATGTACCAGCTGGTCCCACTCAATAATGCCTTCGCGTCCGGTGGTGACATAGTCGTAATAGGTCTGGTAGTTGTTAATGCCCAGCTCACGCATGCGCATGCCAAGATTGGTGACCAGAAATGAGATACGGTTATCCGGCAAACGCATGCCCGTGCGCTGCTTTAACAACGCAGCCCACTGCTGGAATTGCTCAGGCTCCATCTGAGGAAGTCGTTTGATGACGGATTCCTCATAGCCGGGTAAATATTCCATATTCGGTTTCATCGTTAACGCGACCATATGTTGCGTTGGTAATAAAAGCAGTGAGACCGCAGCCGATTAATTCGGTAATTTGAAACCGGCCACAGATTTGCGCAGCTCATTCGACAGGTCGGCCAGGTTGCCGATAGAGGCCGAGGTTTCGTTAGTGCCGGCGGATGTCTGCGTGGTGACTTCCTGGATCACATTCATGCTTTCCGAAATGCTGGATGCCGCGGTCGCCTGCTGCTGTGCAGACTCGGAAATGGATGTGGTGAGATCGGCCAGGTGGGTAGACACGTTTTCGATCTCTTCCAGCGACTCACCGGCATTCAGCGCCAGCTTGGCCCCTTCCACCACCTGAGAGGTCGAGGCCTCCATGGAGGCGACCGCTTCGTTGGTGTCAGACTGGATGGTTTTCACCAGCGCCTCGATCTGACGTGTGGCGGCAGTGGATTTTTCAGCCAGTCGTTGCACCTCGTCGGCGACCACCGCGAAACCGCGACCGGATTCACCGGCCATGGCGGCCTGGATGGCGGCGTTGAGGGCGAGGATGTTGGTCTGGTCGGCAATGTCGTTGATCAGTTCCACCATGTCGCCGATTTCCTGCGAGCTTTCGCCCAGACGCTTGATGCGTTTTGAGGTCTCCTGAATCTGTTCGCGAATGGTGTCCATACCACGAATGGTATTTTGCACGGCGAGGGCACCCTTCTTGGCGATATCCATCGAGCGCGTGGCCACCGCAGAAGATTGCGCGGCGTTGCTGGATACGGTGTCGATGGAGATAGCCATTTCATTCACAGCGGCGGAGGCGGCCGTGATCTGTTCTGCCTGATGGTCACTGGCCTCGGCAAGATGCATGGCCGTTGCCTGGGTTTCCTGTGCGGCGGACGACACCTGCACCGTGGTTTCGTTGATGGTGGAAACCAGACGGCGCAGTTGGTCAATGGTGTAATTGATGGCGTCGGCGATGGCCCCGGTAATGTCCTCAGTCACCGTGGCGGTGGTGGTAAGGTCACCGATGGCAAGGTCACCGATTTCATCGAGCAGGCGCAGGATGGCGTCCTGGTTCTGTTTGTTCTGCTGAGCCGTTTCGGCCAGACGGGTTCTGGTGTCTTTCTGGATCTTGTAGCCTAACCAGAAAAGGATCAACAGGGCGGCGGCGCCCAGCAGGTTGGCCAGGGTGGTTGTGGCAAAGCGATTGTCACCAAGCTGGGTGAAGGCGTTTTGCAGGTCGGTGGTGCTGGCCAGCAAGGCCTCGCTCTTTTTCACCATGTTGGTCGAGGCCTTTTGTGCGTCAAACAGGGCGGGGGTCTGTTCCAGCACGCGGCCCACCAGTTCCTGCACGATCTCGAATTGCTCCGTCACCTCTTTCAGCTTGTCGCGGGCATCGGGATAGGCCACCCGGCTGACATTCATCTTGCGATCGCCGTTCAGCATGCCTGTCAGCACGCGACCAAAAAGCGCGGCATCGCGACCGAAGTGTTCGGCGGCGGCGGATGAGCCAACGCCACCCTGCAGGACCTTGTTGGCATTAACGGAGATACGTGGCACCAGCATGAGCTGGCGACTGGCGATGTAAATCTGGCTGGCGCTGGCGCCAGACTCAATCATCAGGCTTACCACTTCATCCGACAGCGCGAGCAGGTTGGGCATGGTCTCGTTAATGGCGCCGACGAATTCACTGAGCATGCGGATCGTGCCTTCGGCGTTAAGCACGGTGTCGGCGTTTTTACCGAACTCAGCCCACAGTGTATCCACGGCCATCAGGCTGGCCTGTATCTCCTCGGGCGCACCAGGGGTGCCCGTTTCGGGGTTGCCGTTACGTAACAGGTTCAGGTTATTCTCGAATTGATCACGCGTTTGGCGCAGCAGCTTGAACGCGGTCACGTTGGCGCTGGCCGCCTCCGCTGCGTTTTTCACGATACCCTGTGAAAGCACACGTTGTTCACCCGCGAGGCTGATGTATTCCTTATCGTAGGTGGCGTGTGTGCCGACGTAGAAAAAGGTCGCAACGGCGGAGAGCAGTAAAACCAGAAGCAGTGCGCCTAATGCCAATAAGCCCGTATCTGCGGCAAATTTTGAGTTGGATGCTATTTTCATCGTGATCGGCTCCTAGCCCCTAAGTTTTGGTGAGTCGTTTTTATGAACATTACGTGTGTTTGTGAACAGCAGTTGGCATTCGTCATTTGCGCTACACAGCCACTTTGTAGAAATGTGGATCTTCGGTCAGTGTTGCCATGTCGAACAGGTGCCAGGTTTTTTCATCTTGCTGGAACGCGCCCTTGATGTAGGTCTTGATGGCGGGATCCATTTTGCGGATACGATTGCTGCGGTTGTCAGGATCGAAATGGCGCAGTCCGAGCACCTCATCCACCAACAGGCCGACGGACAGTTCATCCTGCTGGATGATCATGATCCGCGATTTTGGTCGTAGATGGATGGGTGGTTGCCCCAGAAAACCCTGTAAATCCATAATGGGCAGCAGGGTGCCGCGAATATTGGCCAGCCCCTTGATCCATGGCAGGGTGCCCGGCACCAGGGTCAATTTTGGATAGTTCAAGATTTCATTGACCTGGGTGAGTGGGGTGACCATGACGATGTCACCGATGCGAAAACCGATGCCGCTCCACAGAGAACGCACCTCGGTCTGCTGCGGCAGCCCGCGTGCACTTTTTTTGCTTTGTTGCTCCATGGACAGGAGCAGGTCAAAGGGATGGGTCTGATTCGCCACTGATAGCTTACCGATTTAAAAGCAGGCCGGCGTCAGGCGCCAAGCAGGTTGTTGATTTTGGTGATCAGTTCTTTTTCCTTTGCGGGCTTGGTGACGTAGTCTTTTGCACCCTGACGTAACCCCCACATCTTGTCGGTCTCCTGATCCTTGGTGCTGACGATAATGATCGGGATGCCGGTGGTTTCCGGGTCGGTGGAGATCTGTCGTGCGGCCTGGAAACCATTCATGCCCGGCATGACCACGTCCATCAGGATCAGGTCCGGCTTTTCCGCCCTGGCCTTCTCGACGCCTTCCTCGCCGTTATTGGCGACGGCCACGGAAAAGCCATGCTTTTCGAGCATCGACGTGAGGACGTGGATTTCAGTAGGTGAATCATCAACGATCAAGATGTTTGCCATGGAATGCTTCTCCAGTTATTACTAAATTCAGGTGTGCGAAATAATGATGTGTAAGCCCTGCATTCAGGGTGCAGGCGCCAGATGCTCCTTGATGGCGCCCAGTAATTCGTCTTTGGTAAAGGGTTTTGTCAGGTAACGATCAGAACCGACGATGCGCCCGCGGGCACGATCGAACAGGCCGTCTTTACTGGTCAGCAAGATAACTGGGGTATTTTTGTAGTTATGATTTTTCTTGATCAGTGCGCAGGTCTGGTAGCCATCCAGACGCGGCATCATGATATCGACAAAAATCACATCGGGATTCTGGTCGGTAATTTTTGCCAGGGCCTCAAAGCCATCGGTGGCCGTGACCACATCGCAGCCGGCCTTTTTGAGCAGGGTCTCGGCCGTGCGACGAATCGTTTTACTGTCATCAATGACCATGACCTTAATGCCTTCCAGGCTGAGTTCTTCTGTTTCGCTCGACACCGCATCACCTCTAACTAGGTTGTAATCTGTATGGCACCCGCGTTGCTGCGAATGGTGTCGCCGGTGGGGCCACATGTTTTTGGGGTAAGCCGTTATCAGACAGGGTTACCGGTTCGGTCTTGCTGCTTCCTTAATATGTGAGTCTCGGCAGATATCGGGAGGCGATAGCCGCAGATTGTTTGGAAGCGTGGATCAAAAAAACCGGTTATTTCAGGTTGGTAGACTCCAGGCTCTACCGCATGCGCTGATGTCCGCATCGGTCGGTCAGGTCTACGTTTTCCAAAAAACTCACCTGTTAAATCAATAGCATCGCCCCGTTTATTTATCACACTATTCAAGTACAATCCATAAGTGCCTGCCGTTCATACGTATATCCGCACAGCTGGCAGCTCACCCAAACTATCGGCCGAGATTCTGGAACCTTAACGACCTTCTTAACTTATGCCGGGCGTCGCTGTACAGATAGTGTTCGAAGTGCCGAAGTTTTGTACAGGCGACAACCCGGTGGCGATGAAAAAATGATCAAGCTGGCCCTTTTGATGGATCCTATCGGCACGATCAAGCCGTACAAAGACAGCAGCCTGGCCATGGCGCTGGCCGCCCAGGCGCGGGGCTGGCAACTGTATTACCTGGAGATGGGCGATCTGTTTTTACGCGATGGCCGCGCCTATGCGCGAGCGCGTGAACTGACCGTGCGTGACGATGCGGCGGACTGGTTCAGCCTGGGCGCATCACGGGAGCTGCCGGTGAGTGAGCTGGATGTGCTGCTGATGCGCAAGGACCCGCCCATCGACACCGAATATCTCTATGCCACCCAGATGCTGGCGCTGGCCGAAGCCGAGGGTACCCTGGTGGTCAATCGCAGCCAGGCGCTGCGCGAGGCGAACGAGAAGCTGGCCAGCACCTGGTTTCCGCAGTGCGCGCCGCCGACCCTGGTGACCCGCGACCAGGACCGACTGCGCGCCTTCCTGGCCGAGCAGGGCGATGTGATCATCAAGCCGCTGGACGCCATGGGTGGGGCCTCGATCTTTCGGGTGCGGGCCGATGACCCGAATACCGGGGTGATTTTCGAGACCCTCACCGAGCACGGCGGCCGTTACGCCATGGTGCAGCGCTTCATCCCGGAGATCGCCGCCGGCGACAAACGCATCCTGCTGATCGATGGCGAGCCCGTGCCCTATGCGCTGGCGCGGGTGCCGGCCAAGGGCGAGACGCGGGGCAATCTGGCGGCGGGCGGTACCGGCGTGGGGGTGGCGCTGTCGGACCGCGACCGCTGGATCTGTGAGCAGGTGGGGCCACGGCTGAAGGCCATGGGACTGATGTTTGTGGGTCTGGATGTGATCGGGGATTATCTGACCGAGATCAATGTCACCAGCCCCACCTGCATCCGGGAGCTGGACCGTCTTTACGGGCTGGATATCGCCGGCCAGCTGATGGATGTGATCGAGTCAAAGCTGAGAGAAGGCGGCCAGAAGACCGACGTTAGCGCATGATCAGGTATTTTATCCGTAATCTGCTGGTGGTTGCCGTCATCTTGGTGGCCGGCTGTAGCGCGCGCCCTGCCGTCTATCACGAGCAGCTGCTGGTGTTCGGCACCGTGGTGGATATCCAGTTGTGGGGCGTGGACGAGACACGGGGTCAGCAGGTGGTGTCGCGTCTGGCCGAGGATTTTGAGTTCATGCACCGCACCTGGCACGCCTGGCACCCCGGCACCCTGGGGCGAGTGAATGTGCAGCTGGCCACGGGCGAGGCCTTTACGGCGGCGCCCTCGATCCTGCCCCTGATCGCACGCGGTACCGAGCTGTCGCAACTTAGCGGGGGACTGTTTAATCCGGCCATCGGCAGGCTCATCGCGCTGTGGGGTTTCGCCAGTGATGAACCGCCCAAGGGGCCGCCGCCCTCCGCTGAGGCCATTCGCGCCCTCCTGGATCAGCGGCCGGCGATGACGGATATCCACCTCGACGGGATCAAGATGCAGTCCCGGAATCCGGCCCTGAAGCTGGATTTTGGCGCCTTTGCCAAGGGTTATGCGGTGGATCGCGCCATCGATGCGCTGCGGGAGATGGGCATTGAACACGCGGTGGTCAATGCCGGTGGCGACCTGCGGGCCATCGGCCGGCATGGCGAGCGGGCCTGGCGGATCGGGATTCGGCACCCGCGGGCAGAGGGGATCCTCGCCTCGGTGGAGGTCGAGGGGGACGAGAGCGTGTTCACCTCCGGCGATTACGAGCGCTATTTTGACTGGCAGGGCCAGCGTTACGACCACATTATCGATCCGCGCAGTGGCTATCCCGCGCAGGGGCTGAGTTCGGTCACCGTCTTTGCCCGGCAGGGCGACCTTGCCGATGCGGCGGCCACCGCACTGTCCGTGGCCGGCCCGAAGGTCGAGAACTGGTTGCCGGTGGCGCGGGCGATGGGCATCAGCGGCGCGATGCTGGTGGACCAGCAGGGCGTGGTGCAGATCACCCCCGGTATTCGGCAGCGGATCCGCTTTGAGCCGGAGTCCCTGCCCACCATCGTGGTCAGCGAGGCGCTGTGACGGCCTTTACCCGCGGCGACCGCCTGCTGCTGTTGCTGGCGTTGATCCTGCTGACCGGCCTGTACCTGCGCTACTGGCAGGCCGATGGCCACGGTGCCGAGGCCCGGGTGCTGGTCGATGGCAAGCCGTGGGCGCGGCTCAACCTGTTTCACGACCACGACCTGGCGGTGCCGGGCCCGCTGGGGCTGAGCCATATCCAGGTGCGTAACGGCCAGGTGCGGTTTACCGCCTCGCCCTGCCCCAACCAGCTGTGCGTGCACACGGGCTGGCTGAGCCGGGGCGGCGAGGTGGCGATCTGTCTGCCCAATCGGGTGAGCCTGCAGATCCTGGCCAGCGACCCGCGTTTCGATGCGATCAATTTTTAGCGCACGCCAGCGCGCCTCGCCATGAGCCAGCTGATCCAGACCACCCGCGACGATCACCTGATTGCCGGCTTTACCGCCCTGGCGATCACCATCCACATCGCCGAGAGCGCCCTGCCCAGCCCCCTGCCGGGGATCAAGCCTGGTCTGGCGAATGTGGTCACCCTGCTGGTGCTGTGTCGCTATGGCTGGCGGATGGCGGCCTGGGTATCCCTGTTACGGGTGCTGGTGGGCAGCATCCTGATCGGCACCTTCCTGTCGCCGGCCTTTTTTCTGTCCGCCGCCGGGGCCCTGGCCAGCGTAGCAATGCTGGGTCTGTTGGTGGCGGTCTCACGGGCGCTGCCGGCCTGGGCGCCGGGGCCGATGGGGCTGGGGCTGGCGGCCGCCCTGGCGCATATGAGCGGACAGTTCTGGCTGGCCTATGTCCTGTTTGTGCCCCATTCCGGCCTGCTGATGCTGTATCCGTTGCTGATGTCGATGGCAGCGATCCTCGGCGTGCTCAGCGGCTGGTTGACCCGCAGCGTGCTGGCGCGGTTGAATAAGGCTCCAGCAGTGCAATGAACAATGTTATTAACAAACTGGTCGTAGCGTAATGGTCTCAAAACAATGACAGCGGCTCAGGCAATACAGCAGGCACCCCTGCCGCCCCATCGCCAACCGCGCCGGGCGCGGCCGCCGCTGCGCCCCAAGGTCACTAGCGGTGACCGCCTCAGCCTGACCATCTTTTTCGCCGTGGTGTTGCACAGCCTGATCATCCTCGGTATCAGCTTCTCCCAGGAGGATCGCTCCCAGCCAAAACAGAAGCTGCCGGGTCTGGAGGTGACGCTGGTGCAGAGCCGGACCGACAAGGAGATCAAGGACGCCGATTTTCTCGCACAGGCCAGCCAGGAGGGCGGCGGTGATACCGAGGAAAAGGTGCGACCTTCCACCGAGGTGGTGCCGGTGGTGCCCACCGGGGAGCAGGGGGAGGTACGTGAATTTGTGCCGGAGACCCGCATCGCCACCCAGCCGGAGCCGCAGCGCCAGCAGTTGCTGACCGCCGCCAGCTCGGAGCGCAAGGTGTCGGCGGGCATCAGCGCACCCGAGCTGGAACAGGAGCAGCAGTTGACCGCGGCGCAGCTGCTGTCGCGCAGCAAGGAGATCGCCCGCCTGTCGGCGGAGATTGATCAAACCCAGCGGGTGTTTGCGCATCGACCCAAGCGCAAATTTATCTCGGCCCGTACCCAGGAATACCGTTACGCCAGTTACGAAGAGGCCTGGCGCGCCAAGGTAGAGCGCATCGGCAGGATCAATTTTCCAGACCAGGCAAAACGCCAGCAGCTGTCGGGCAGCCTGATCATGGCGGTGACCATCAGCAAGGACGGCAGCATCAAATCCATCAACATCCGTCAGTCATCGGGGCACAAGATCCTCGACGACGGCGCGGTGCGGATTGTCCGCCTGGCCGCGCCGTTTGCCCCCTTCTCGGAAGACATCCGCAACGAAGTCGATGAGCTGGTGATCACCCGCACCTGGGTGTTTGAGGCCGGCAGCAAGTTTTCGACCCGCTGAGAGCCGGTGAAAAAACCGTCGGCCTACTGCGGCCGACGGTTTTTTCACCGGCGCTAAGGATTTGGCCGCCAGGCCTGTCACTTTTGGCCTCCCTGCCCCATACTACGGACATGGCCGAATCCGGTTATCTGACCAATCAATTCCTCATTGCAATGCCAACATTGTTGGACCCCCATTTTTTTCACAGCGTGGCCTACCTCTGCGAACACAATCAGCATGGCGCCATGGCCATCATCATCAATCAGCCGGTGGACCTGACCGTGGGCGAACTGATGGCGCAGATGGATGAGCATCCGACGCATGAGGGCATTGCCACCAGGCCGGTATTCCGTGGCGGCCCGGTGGAGATGGAGCGGGGTTTCGTGTTGCACCAGACCGGTGAGCGCGCCTGGGCGTCCACCCTGCCGGTGACCGAGGAGATTGCCTTGACCTCCTCCAATGACATCATCACCGCCATGGCCCAGGGCCGCGGCCCGGTCAACAGCCTGGTGGCCCTGGGCTACGCCGGCTGGGGTCCGGGTCAGCTGGAGGCGGAGATCCGTGACAACGCCTGGCTCAATGTGCCGGCCGACAAGCAGATCCTGTTTCATACCGAGGTGTCGGCGCGCTGGGAGGCGGCAGCGGCACTGCTCGGTATCGATATCCATCAGCTCAGCGGCGAGGCCGGCCACGCGTGACCGATCCGGCGTCGGGCGCGCCCCGCAAGAGCCGCCTGTTTCTGGCCTTTGATTACGGCACCCGACGCATCGGTGTGGCGGTCGGCCAGGCGCTGACCGGGGCCGCTACGGCGCTGGGCACGGTACGCGCCACCGACGGCAAACCGGACTGGGATGCCATCAGTCAGCTCATCGCGCAATGGCAGCCGGACGAAGTGGTGGTGGGCCTGCCGCTGAACATGGATGGCACGGACAGCGAGCTGAGCCGACGCGCGCAGCGATTTGGGAATCAACTGCAGGGGCGGTACAATCTGCGCGCCCATTTTATGGATGAGCGCCTGTCGTCGCTGCAGGCCGAGGAAGAGTTGCGCGAACGCCCGCCGGCACGGGGACGCTCACGTCGGGTGCAGGCGGCGGATATCGATCAACAGGCGGCAAGGATCATTCTGGAGTCCTGGCTCAGGCAGGAGAGTGATGGGGCCTGAAGTGGTGTGATCTGAATAAAAAATCGGCTCTGCACAACAGATAAAACAAACACCGTACCAATTACCCTACTACAGCGTAAAGGCAGGTCATGACCGCACAACATTCTCAGTCCGCCACCTCGATAGCCTCGGTGATCACCCGCATGGCGGACGAGCTGCGCACCCGGTTTGCACAGGATCACCCCGGCACCGGGCTGGAGGATGCGCTGATGATCGGCATTCACACCGGCGGGGTGTGGGTCGCCGAACGGCTGCACGCGCAGCTGGGCCTGCAGCAGTCCCTGGGCAGGCTGGACATCTCCTTTTATCGTGATGACTTCTCGCGCATCGGCATGAACCCACAGGTGAAACCCTCGCAGCTCCCAACCACGGTGGACGATAGTCACATCATCCTGGTCGACGACATCCTGCACACCGGCCGTACCATCCGCGCCGCCCTCAACGAGATTTTTGACTACGGCCGACCGGCCTCGGTGACCCTGGTGGTACTGGGCGAGCGCAGTGGCCGGGAGCTGCCGATTCAGGCGGATATCGTGGGCCAGCACCTGTCCCTCAGCGAGCATGAACACGCCAAGCTGACCGGGCCGGAGCCGCTGCAACTGGAAGTGGTGGAGGCGCCATGAGGGGACAGAATCTACAGCTGGATGAGCAGGGCCGACTCAAACACCTGTTGACCATCGAGGGCCTCAAACGCCAGCAGATAGTCGACATCCTCGACATCGCCGAATCCTTCATCAGTGTCGGCGATCAGCAGGTGAGAAAGGTGCCCCTGCTGCGCGGCAAGACCGTGGTCAACCTGTTCTTTGAGGCCAGCACCCGGACCCTGACCACCTTTGAGCTGGCGGCAAAGCGGCTTTCGGCCGACGTGTTAAAGATCAACATCAATACCTCGGCCACGGTGAAGGGTGAGAGCCTGCTGGACATGCTGCACAATCTGGAGGCCATGCAGTGCGACATGTTTGTGGTGCGCCACAGCGATAGTGGCGCGGCCCATCTGATCTCCCAGCACGTCGCGCCGCACGTCAGTGTGATCAACGCCGGTGACGGCCGCCATGCCCACCCGACCCAGGCCCTGCTGGACATGTTTACCATCCGCCGTCGCAAGGGTGAGTTCGCGCCGCTGACCGTGGCCATCGTCGGCGACATCATGCACTCACGGGTGGCCCGCTCGCAGATCCATGCGCTCACCACCCTGGGGGTGAACGAGGTGCGGGTGGTTGCCCCCAAGACCCTGATCCCCGCCCAGGTGGAGAGCCTGGGCGTGCACGTCTATCACGATATGAAGGCGGGGCTGCGCGACGCCGACGTCATCATCATGCTGCGCCTGCAAAAGGAGCGCATGCGCGGGGCGATGCTGCCCAGCGAGCAGGAGTATTTTCAGAGCTACGGCCTGACCCGGGACAAGCTGGCGATGGCCAGGCCCGATGCCATCGTAATGCACCCCGGCCCCATCAATCGCGGCGTGGAGATCGATTCCGAGATCGCCGATGGCCCGCAGTCGGTGATCCTGGAGCAGGTCAGCAACGGCATTGCGGTGCGCATGGCGGTGATGTCCATGGTGCTGGGCCGGCCGCCCGCAGAGAACGCGCCTGCCGAGGCGCCGGCGAAGGGAAGCGCACAGGGAGAGGCATCATGAGGCTGTCGATTCTGGGCGGTCGTGTCATCGACCCGGCCAACGGTATTGACCGGATCACCGACCTGCACATCGCCTCCGGCAAGGTGCTGGCGGTGGGTGAGGCGCCGGCGGGCTTTGAGGCCGGCAGGGTCATCGATGCCAGGGGGCAGGTGGTGTGTCCCGGCCTGGTGGATCTGCAGGCCCGACTGCGCGAGCCGGGTCAGGAAAACAAGGCCACCATCGCCAGCGAAACGCGAGCCGCCGCCAGGGCCGGCATCACCACCCTGGTCTGTCCGCCAGACACAGATCCGGTCACCGACACGCCGGCCGTGGTCGACCTGATCCGCCACCGCGCCACCCAGGCCGGTTTTGCGCGGGTAGTGTCGCTGGGCGCCCTGACCAAAAATCTGCAGGGCGAACAGCTGGCGGAGATGAGCGCGCTAAAAAATGCCGGTTGTGTTGGGGTCAGCAATGCCCACCATGCGATCGCCAGTACGGAGGTGATGCGGCGCGCGATGGAATATGCCGCGAATCAGGACATGCCGGTGTTTCTGCATGCGCAGGACCCCTGGCTGGCCGCCGGCGGTTGCGCTCATGAGGGGATGGTGAGTGTGCGACTGGGGCTACCCGGAATTCCCGAGGCCGCGGAGACCATCGCCGTGGCGCGCGAACTGCACCTGATCGAACAGACCGGGGTCCGCGCCCATTTCTGTCAGCTGTCCAGTGAGCGGGCGGTGAACATGATTGCCCGCGCCCAGCACGACGGTCTGCCGGTGAGCGCGGATGTCGCGGCCCATCAGCTGTTTCTCACCGAGATGGACATCGGATTCTTTGATAGCCACTGCCATGTGCAACCCCCGCTGCGCACCCAGCGCGACCGCGATGGCCTGCGCGAGGCCCTGCGCCGCGGCAGCATCAGCGCCATATGTTCGGATCATCAGCCCCTGGACCGGGATGCCAAGCTGGCGCCGTTCCCCTCCAGTGAGCCGGGGATCAGTGGCCTGGAGACCCTGCTGGTGCTGACCCTGCGGCTGGTGGACGAGGGCCTGCTGAGCCTTCCGCAGGCGATCGCCTGCATCAGCCAGGGCCCCGCCGGCATCATCGGCCTGAGTGCGGGGCTGGGGGTGGGGGAGCGCGCGGACATCTGTATCTTTGATCCCGAGCAATACTGGGAGCTGGGCGCCGAGGGTATGGCCAGTCAGGGGAAGAATTCGCCGTTCCTGGGCTGGGAATTCAAGGGCCGTGTCACCCACACCCTGTTGGCGGGCCGTCTCAGCTTTAGTAGTGAGAGCCTGTGAAAAACCGTCGACCTACTGCGGCCGTCGATTTTTTCACATGCTCTGAGGAGTGAGGCGCCGGGGACAGATCCCGCCCGACGCTGCCCGAGGCGCAGTGCCTGCCGGGTCTGCGCCTGGGCGTCCCTGCTCGGTTTAACACATCAGCCATGACACGCATCAGCCACTATTAAGAAGAACCGCTATGAGCCCATCACACCGCGACAGCATTTTTATCGAACAGGCCAGGGTGCTGGAACGCCAGGAGCACCCCGGCGAGCAGGTGATCCTGCGCCTGCACGCGCCGGAGACCGCGGCCCATGCCCGGCCGGGACAGTTTATGCATATCCAGTGTGACCCGGCCCTGCCCATGCGCCGTCCGCTATCGATCATGCGCGTCAGCGCCCGGGCGGGCTGGGTGGATATCCTGTTCAAGGTGCTGGGGGAGGGCACCCGACTGCTGGCGATGCGCAAGCAGGATGATCTGGTCTCCGTTATGGGGCCGATCGGCATGCCCTTCACACCGCAACTGCGCCACTCACGACCGCTGCTGATCGGCGGTGGTGTGGGCATGCCGCCCATGGTGTTTCTGGCCGATTCTCTGCGCGAGGTGAAAGGTGCCTATGAGCCGCTGGTGATCATGGGCTCGGAGGTGCCGTTCCCGTTCAAGGCCCAGCCCTCAAAAATCATGGTCCCCGGCGTGCCCGCCGAGGTGATTGCCGCCATGCCCCTGCTGGACGACTGGGGCATCGCCTCGCGGCTCGCCAGTCAACAGGGTTATGCCGGATGCTTTGAGGGTTATGTGACCGACCTTGCACGTACGTGGTTAGATGCGCTGGACGCGGCGCAGCGCGAACAGGTGGCGGTCTTCGCCTGCGGCCCGCACCCCATGCTGGAGGCGGTGGCCCGGCTGGCGCGGGAATATCAGCTGCCCTGTCAGGTCTCGCTGGAGGAATTCATGGCCTGTGCGGTGGGTGGCTGCGCCGGTTGTACCGTGGAGGTGCAGACCGCCAGTGGTCCGGCCATGAAACGCGTGTGTGTTGACGGTCCGGTGTTTGAGGCGAGTGCAGTATTTCCCGCGGCCTGATGCCAACCGCAGAATCGGCGTCGAAGCCACCGTGCCGATGGCGAAGCCGACGGCCGCAGTCTGTTCAGCCTGAGTCCGAGAGACTGCTGAGAGCCTGTGAAAAAAATCGACGGCCTCGCTACGGCCGTCGATTTTTTCACAGGCTCTGACTATTTGTCCTGCACATCCATCAAGGTGACGCCGCTGAGGGTGTCGCCCATCTGTTTCACCCCCGCCTTGTTGCCGAGCTTGATCATCAGCCGCAGCTCGTTGGCGGAGTCGGCGTGGTGCAGGGCCGCCTCATAAGAGATCTTTTTGGCCTTGTAGAGCTCAAACAGGGCCTGGTCAAAGGTGAGCATGCCCTGTTGATTGGACTTGCTCATTACCGCCTTGAGTTCGGTGACATTGCCCTCGCGGATCAGCTGGCTGACCAGGGGTGTGTTGATGAGGATCTCAACGGCGACGCAGCGCCCGGTTTTATCGGGCGTGGGGATCAGCTGCTGACCGATGATGGCGCGCAGGTTGAGGGACAGATCCAGCAGGGTCTGTTCGCGGCGATCCTTGGGGAAAAAGTTGAGGATACGGTCCAGCGCCTGATTGGCGTTATTGGCGTGCAGGGTGGTCAGGCAGAGGTGGCCGGTTTCGGCAAAGGCGATGGCGTGTTCCATGGTCTCCCGGGTGCGGATCTCGCCGATGAGGATCACATCCGGCGCCTGTCGCAGGGTGTTGCGCAGGGCCGCCTCGAAGCTGATGGTATCCACGCCGACTTCCCGCTGGGTGATGATGCAGCCATCATGCTCATGCACGTATTCGATGGGATCTTCCACGGTGATGATGTGGCCATGACTGTTGCGGTTGCGTTGCCCCAGCATGGCGGCCAGGGTGCTGGATTTGCCGGTGCCGGTGGCGCCGGCGATGATCACCAGGCCCCGTTTGGCCATCGCCAGATCGGCCAGGGTTTGCGGCACCCCCAGATCGGCAAAGGTGGGGATCTCGGTCTTGATGCGGCGCAGCACAATGCCGACGTGATTTTTCTGCTGGAAGACGTTGACGCGAAAGCGCCCGGTGCCGGGTGGGTCGATGGCGAAATTGCATTCCAGCGTGTGTTCAAATTCGTGACGCTGCTGATCGTTCATCAACGACAGCGCCAGCTTGCGCACCTGGTCGGCATTGAGCGGTGATTCGGAGATCGGCGAGATCTCACCGTTGATCTTGAAACTGGCGGGCAGCCCTGCCGTGAGGAACAGGTCAGAGGCCTCCTTGCGCATCATCATTTTCAGTAAGGACTGAAAATCCTGGATGACATTAAACGGTTTGGCGGCCATGCGTGATCAATATCCCTGTGCGGTCAATGTGGGTCGTTTTTACGGGCATATGCAGCGCTTTGCAACCTCCTGCTGACGGCGAAGGTCGGTACATGGGTTACACGCCATTCCCGGGTGGAATGATCCCGGTGTCGGCGTATCGATGGGTGGCTGCCCACAGTGTGGCATACCGAGTGCGACAACCGAGTGTCGCATACTACACAAAGGTATCCTTGTTGGCCGCCTTGGAGGCTGCCTCCTGTTTGGTGATCACCCCTTTCTGTAACAGCTTTTGCAGATTCTGATCGAGGGTCTGCATGCCGCTGCCCTGTCCGGTCTGGATCGCGGAATACATCTGCGCGATCTTGGCCTCACGGATCAGGTTACGGATGGCCGGGTTGGCGATCATGATTTCATGCGCGGCGACACGCCCGCCGCCGACCTTCTTCATCAGGGTCTGGGAGATAACGGCGCGCAGCGATTCCGACAGCATGGAACGCACCATCTCCTTTTCCGCGGCGGGAAACACGTCGATGATACGGTCGATGGTCTTGGCGGCGGAGCTGGTATGCAGGGTGCCAAACACCAGATGGCCGGTCTCGGCCGCGGTCAGCGCCAGGCGGATGGTTTCCGGGTCACGCATTTCGCCCACCAGAATCACGTCGGGGTCTTCACGCAGGGCCGAGCGCAGGGCCTCGTTAAAGCCCAGGGTATGGCGGTGCACCTCGCGCTGATTGATGAGCGACTTTTTGGATTTGTGCACAAATTCGATCGGGTCCTCGATGGTGAGGATGTGTCCGTGGTCGGTGTCGTTTTTGTAATCCACCATTGCAGCCAATGTTGTGGATTTACCCGAGCCGGTCGGCCCGGTGACCAGCACCAGGCCACGCGGTGTTTCGGCGATGTCGGCGAAGATGGACGGACAGCCCAGTTGTTCAAAGTTCAGGATCACGCTGGGGATGGTGCGGAAAACGGCGCCGGCACCGCGCTGGTGATTAAAGGCATTGACGCGAAAGCGCGCCAGTTCGGGAATCTCAAACGAGAAGTCGACCTCGAGGAATTCTTCATAATCCTTGCGCTGGCGATCGTTCATGATGTCGTAGATCAGGGCGTGCACGGTCTTGTGATCCATGGGCGGCACATTGATGCGGCGAATATCACCGTCCACACGAATCATCGGTGGCTCTCCGGCAGAGAGGTGTAAATCAGAGGCGTTGTTTTTGACGCTGAAGGCCAGTAGTTCAGAGATATCCATCGGTGCTCCTGCAATGCATTACGTTATATTTGGTAGCGGGTGTCGCGAACGCCGGCCCCCGCCGTCATTGCACATCTACGTTAGACGTCAGCGTAAGTGCCGCAATCAAAGTTACACAAGGGTGTCATGACAATAAGTAGCGACCGATAGTGTAAAATTCTTTATCGCCACGATCCTTGACGGGGTCGGCATAAAATACGCAAACCGAGACGATTTGACCATGCCTGAGAATGGCCCCAGCGGCAAGATGAACCTTGAACAGCGGCTGCGTGATGTGCTGGCCCGGGTGCGGGCGGCGGAGCTGCGTTACGGGCGGGCCGCCGGTTCGGTGCAGCTGTTGCCGGTCAGCAAGACCCGCAGCGCCGAAGAGATTGCCGCGCTGGCGGAGCTGGCGCTGGCGGGCGTGGGGTCGGCCTTTGCGGAGAACTATGTGCAGGAGGCGCTGGACAAGATCGCGGCGTTGGCGGGCCGGGGCCTTGAGTGGCATTTCATCGGCCCGCTGCAATCCAATAAGACGGCGAGCATCGCGCAGCACTTTGCCTGGGTGCATAGCGTGGATCGGCTGAAGATCGCCCAGCGCCTGAATGACCAGCGTCCGCCCGGACTGCCACCGCTGAATGTCTGCCTGCAGCTCAATGTCAGTGGAGAGGCCAGCAAATCCGGGTTAGCGTGTGATGAGTTGCCGGACCTGGCCGCCCAGGTGGTACAGTTGCCGCAGCTGCGGCTGCGCGGCCTGATGGCCATCCCGGCGGCGAGCACCGATCCGGCCGTGCAACGGGCGGCCTTTAGAGCCGTGCGCGAGGCCTTTCAGCGGCTGGAAGCCTCCCCGCCCGGGGCCGGGGAGGCATGGCGATACTGGGATACCCTGTCCATGGGCATGTCGGGCGATCTGGAGATGGCGATCGCCGAGGGTGCGACCATCGTACGTGTCGGCACCGATATCTTTGGACCCCGTCGGCCCTATAATGCAACCTGAATCCGTGGTTAAACCACGGATCCAGGTTCAACACAATCAATGGATGGCGCTTAACACATCATGAAAAATATACACATCAGCTTTATTGGCGGCGGCAACATGGCTGCCAGCCTGATCGGCGGCCTGCTGGCCGACAATCTACAGGCCGGACAGATCACGGTGACGGATCCCAACCCGCGCAGTCGCGACTATCTCGCCGAGAATTTTGGCGTGCACACCACGCAGGATAATGCCGCGGCGGTGGCCGAGGCGGATGTGGTGGTGCTGGCGGTCAAACCGCAGCTGCTGCAAGGCGTGGCCACGGCCCTGGCGCCAGCGGTGCAGGCCCGTCAGCCGCTGGTGATCACGGTCGCCGCCGGCATTCGCAGTGTGGACCTCAATCGTTGGCTGGGCGGCGAGGCGGGCAGGCCGGTGGCGGTGGTGCGGGCGATGCCCAATACCCCGGCGCTGGTGCAGACCGGGGCGATCGGCCTGTTCGCCAGTGCGCCGGTCAGCGCCGCGCAGCGGGATCTGGCCGAATCCATCCTGCGGGCCGCGGGCCTGACCCTGTGGGTCGAGGACGAAGACCAGATGCATGCCGTGACCGCGCTGTCCGGCAGTGGCCCCGCCTATTTCTTCCGTATCATGGAGGCGTTGGAGGCCGCCGGTGCCGAGCTGGGGCTGCCGGCGGAGACGGCACGCCTGCTGACCCTGCAGACCGCGCTGGGCGCCGCCAAGATGGCGCTGGAAAGCAGCGAGACGGTGACCACCCTGCGGGAGCGGGTGACCTCACCCGGCGGCACCACCGAGCAGGGCCTGCGGGTGCTGGCGGAAAATCATATCGACCGGCTCATGGCCCAGGTGCTCCAGGCGGCGGCCGATCGGTCGCGCGAATTGGCCGCCCTGCTGGGTGACGACCAGGCGAAGGCAGAGGGAGATGCATGATGGGCGGTTCGTACGCCGGCAACGCGGGCGTGTTTCTGGTGCAGACCCTGTTTGGCCTGTATATCGGCGCGGTGATGATCCGCTTCCTGCTCGCCCGGGTGCGGGCGGATTTCTATAATCCCGTCTCCCAGTTCCTGGTGAAGGTGACCAATCCGACGCTGGTGCCCCTGCGCCGGTTGATCCCCAGCATGCTGGGGATCGATGTGGCCTCGGTGGTGCTGATGCTGGGCCTGCAGTTGCTGGAGCTGTTCGTGATCGGGCTGATCTCCGGGCTGGGTCTTCAGCCGCTGGGCCTGGTGGTGCTGTCCCTCGCCGAGCTGCTGTCGCTGCTGTTGCAGATCTATTTTTTCACCATCCTGATCCAGGTGGTGCTGAGCTGGGTGAGTCCCGGCAATTACAACCCCGCCGTGGCCCTGCTCTACAGCCTGAATGAACCCCTGCTGGGCCGGGCGCGGCGCCTGCTGCCGCCGATCCAGGGCTTTGACCTGTCCCCCATTGTGGTGATGATCGGGATCCAGCTGCTGACGATCCTGCTGGTGGCGCCGATCCGGGATCTGGGCCGGGGCCTGGCGCTCGGGTGAGCGCGGAGCGCCAGGCCTGGTACCGCTGGGAAGGCGACACCCTGACCCTCTCGGTGCGGGTGCAGCCCAAGGCCAGCAGTGACGAGATCGTCGGCCCCTGTGCCGATCCCCTCGGTGGCGAGAGCCTGAAGGTGCGCATCACCGCCCCGCCGGTCGATGGCAAGGCCAATGCCCAGCTGGTGAAATTCCTGGCCAAGGCCTTCGGGGTCGCCAAATCGCGGGTGAGCGTGCTGGCGGGTGAAGGCGGGCGTCAGAAGCGTGTCCAGATCAGCGCGCCGACCCGGCTGCCGCCACCGATTCAGCGTTAGCCGGGTTTCGGCCCTCCGCCCAGCCCTTTCTATCTATAGCCAGACGGCATTCACCAACCGACCACCGGCAGGCGCGGCGGCTGGGGCTAAACTTCCCCTGCCAGGGGCCGTTATTGATACCGAGATATCAGCTGCGGGCGGGTTTTTCGTGCCGCGCAGCGACTAACGACAACATTTCAGGTAAAGACGGGCATGGCCAAAGACCAGTTTACAGAACAATTAGAAGCCTATAGTCGCTGGAAAGAAGACATTATCTGCCAGATCAAGACCTATCGTGAGTGGCTCGCCAAGCACGAGATGAGCAGTCCCGAGGACGATCTACGCATGTACGAGATCCTCGACTCGCTGGACTCTGATCACATCACCATCGGCTTTGCCGCGGAGTTTTCGCGCGGCAAGACCGAGCTGATCAACTCGATCTTCTTCGCCGATTACAAACGCAGACTGTTGCCCTCATCCGCCGGCCGCACCACCATGTGCCCGACGGAGCTGTTTTACGACCATAAAACGGAAAAATCCTATATCCGTATGCTGCCCATCGAGACCCGCCTCGATGACACCAGCATCAGCGAATTCAAGCAAGACCCCAACAACTGGATCAATACCGATCTGGACGTGGATTCTCCGGACCACATGGCCGAGGCCTTCAAGGAGATCATCAAGACCAAATCGGTGCCGGTGCAGAATGCCATCAAGCTGGGCCTGTACTCGCAGGAGGAGTATGACCAGTGCGACGTGCCCCCGGTCAGCATAGAAATCCCCATGTGGCGGCATGTGATGATCAGTTTCCCCCACCCGCTGCTGAAGCAGGGGCTGGTGATTCTCGACACCCCGGGGCTGAATGCCATGGGCTCCGAACCGGAACTGACCATGGACATGCTGCCGAATGCCCAGGCGGTGATCTTCGTGCTGGCCGCCGACACCGGGGCCACCAAGACCGACATGCAGATCTGGCGTGACCATGCCCAGGCATTCCGTGAAAACCGCGAGTCAGGCGGGCTCATCGTGGTGCTGAACAAGATCGACACCCTCTGGGACGAGCTACAGGATGAGGCCACCAATAACGCCAATATCCAGAAGCAGGTCGACAAGACGGCGGAAATGCTCAACATCGACGCCAGCAATATCTATCCCGTATCGGCCCAGAAGGGCCTGCTGGCCCGGGTAAAGGGCAATGACGAACTGTTGGAAAAGAGCGGCCTGCTGGCGCTGGAGGCCACCCTGTCGGATGACGTGTTGCCCGCCAAACAGCATCTGGTGCGGGAGAATATTGTGTCGCGGATCGGCTCCATGGTGGAGACCACCCGCGGTGTGCTCACCGAGCGCCACGAGGCGGTGAATCAGCAGCTGGAAGAGCTGCGCTCCCTGTCGGGAAAGAGCGCCGATGTGCTGATGGAGACCATGCAGAAGCTGCGCACCGAGCAGGGCATCTATCAAAAAGACGTCGAGAATTTCCAGACCTCCCGCCACGTGCTGAAACGCCAGCTGGTCGCCTTGATCGAGGCGCTGGGGCTGGACAGCCTGGACAAGATGATTGCCAAGACGCGTACCGAGATGGTCGACAGCTGGACC
The DNA here is from genome assembly GCA_032250735.1 of Gammaproteobacteria bacterium. Classification (NCBI taxonomy): domain Bacteria; kingdom Pseudomonadati; phylum Pseudomonadota; class Gammaproteobacteria; species Gammaproteobacteria bacterium. Next base: position 137,401 of record JAVVEP010000004.1, on the reverse strand, counting down.
ACCCACGGTCTGCGATCCGGCATGAAGGGCTTTTTTGAAAATGCCCGTGACACGATGACCCAGGTGAACTATCAGGCGGAAAAATCCAATGCCATCGTGCAGTCGATCTACGACCGTTTTCGTGACGAGCATGGCTTCACCGATCTGAACCCCACCCTGTTCACCACCGCCCGCTATTCACGCGAGCTGGACCAGCTGTACAAAAAGGCGGGTGAATTCAGAGAAAGCTCGATGACCGCGATGACCGAGCAAAGCTTCGTGGTGAAAAAATTTATTGTCTCGATGGTCAGCCATGCGCGCAATATCTTCTTCCGCGCCAATCAGGATGCCGAGGAGTGGGCGGGATCAGTGATGCGGCCACTGGCGGCACGCATCAAGGAACGAAAAATCCAGCTGGAAAAGCGCCTCAGCAATTTGCAGAAGATCAAGAATTCGCGTGAAAAGCTCTCGGACAATATCGCCGGCCTGGAGAAGCAAAGCGATGAGCTGATGGAGCAACTTGGAACCATTAACAAGGTGCTTGGGCATATCAACACCCCCCTGGCGCCGCTGCAGAATACGGATCAGAAGACCGCGGAGGCCTCATAACCGCATTGATAACGCCGTTGCGGCACTCGCCAGGGCGCGAGCGCAAACCCATTATCGTAGCGTAAACAGGGCATGACTCGTGGATAGCGGGTCGTGCCTTTTTTGTTGTGCTCAACTAGAATCAACCCTGTAGCTTAATGGCAAGCCATAGAACGGGCTTGACACGAGCCACAATATTCAAGAAGGTTGATCGAGAGCCGGAATGAGTCCTTTAGGGTGCGAAAGGTGCTGCGATGATGAAAAAGATATCCCTGTTAATCCTGCTGGCCGTCAGCGCCATCGTCGTGATGTGTCACTCCGCCGTGGCCGGAGAGCCCCAGGTATTTGGCGAATACACGGTGCACTACAACGCCTTTAATACCGATACCCTGCAGCCGGCGATGGCCGAGGCCTACAATATCGTCCGCAGTAAAAACCGCGGCATGATAACCGTCTCCGTGATGAAGAATGAGTCAAAGGGCGTGGAAAAACCGGTGCGGGCAAATATCACCGCCAGCGCCAGCAATCTGACCGGTCAGTTCCGTACCTTCAAGGTGCGGGAGATTGACGAGGGGGACACGATCTACTACGTGAGCGAATTTCATGTGGCGCATGAAGAAATGCTGGATTTTGTCCTGCAGGTTTTGCCCGAGGGCAGCGCCAAGCCTGTCGTCGTGGAGTTCCGCCAGAAATTTTATACCCAGTAGGCGCGCGGATAAAAACCCCGGCGCCCGCATCGAATAACAGCCGTCAAAACGCTCGCGGTGCTGGCTATTGATAGTTAGCTATTGATGGTTATCGGGAATGTCTGGCTAGCGATACTCAATAATCAGTGGCGCGTGATCTGAGAAACGTTCAGCCTTATAGATGCTGGCATTTAACACCCGCTCCCTCAGGCCCGGGGTAATCACCTGATAGTCGATACGCCATCCGACATTATTGGCCCAGGCCTGGCCGCGGTTTGACCACCAGGTATATTGGCCGGCCTCCTGATTCACCACCCGAAAGGCATCGCTAAAACCCAACGGGCCAAACAGCTGGTCCAGCCAGGCACGCTCTTCGGGCAGACAGCCGGAATTTTTCTGATTGCTTTTCCAGTTCTTGATATCGATTTCCCGGTGCACGATATTCCAGTCGCCGCAGATCACAAATTCATGAGCTTTGCGGTGCATGGCCTTGAGCGTGTCGGTGAAGCGATCCATAAAGCTGAACTTGATCTGCTGGCGCTCTTCCCTGGAGGAGCCGGAGGGAAGGTAGAGCGAGATCACGCTGAGCGTGTTGCCGTCTTGCTGGGCAAAGTCCGCCTGAATGAAACGACCCTCGGCATCCATGTCTTCAAAGCCCTCGCCCAGTCCGCGAATCACGCGTAGCGGTTTTTGCCGGGCATAGATGGCCACACCGCTATAGCCCTTTTTTTCGGCATCAAAATAGTGGCAGTGATAACCCTCGGGATAAAACACATCGGGGTCGAGCTGATGCTCCTGTGCCTTTGTCTCCTGCAGGCAGATGACGTCGGCCTGCTGGGTGTGCAGCCATTGGAAAAAGCCCTTTTTGTGAGCGGAGCGTATGCCATTGAGATTGGCGCTGATAATTTTCATGCAAAGTCCTGATATCTATTAATGCGACGGATTATACCGCAGCTTCAGCGGCAGGGCTTAATGTTGTGCGGGCAGATGGGCTACAATATGCCACCTTAATGAACTGTCTAACGGGAAGCGGCCATGCAAGATTATCAACAGGAATTTCTTGAATTTGCGATCGACGTTGGCGTGCTGCGGTTTGGCGAATTCACGCTCAAGTCCGGGCGCGTCAGCCCCTATTTCTTCAATAGCGGGCTGTTCAACACCGGCGCCAGCCTGGCCCGTCTGGGGCGTTTTTATGCCCAGGCGATTATCGATTCGGGCCTGGCGTTCGACACCATTTACGGCCCGGCCTACAAGGGCATCCCGCTGGCGGCGAGTCTGGCGATTGCATTGGCGGATCAGCACGGACGCGACGTTCCCTACTGTTTTAATCGTAAGGAGGCCAAAGACCATGGCGAGGGTGGGTTGATTGTCGGCGCCGAGCTCAAGGGCCGCGTATTGATTATCGATGACGTGATATCAGCCGGCACCTCGGTGCGTGAGTCGGTGGAGATTATCCAGGCGGCGGGCGCACAGCCGGCCGGCGTGGTGATCGCCCTGGATCGTCAGGAGCGCGGCCAGGGTGAGGTCTCGGCGATTCAGGAGGTAGAGCGTGATTATGGCCTGAAGGTGGCCAGTATCGTCGGTTTGCTACAATTGGTTGAATTCCTCAGCAACAAGAGTGACCAGGCTGATGCCCTGGCGGCGATCCAGGCCTACCGGGACAAATATGGTGTTTAGGTATCTGCCGGATCTGGTGTTGCGAACCGGAAATAACGAAACATGAAACAGCGTCTTTTTCCGCCATGCGTCGTTGCAGCCCCTTGCCGTATACCCCATACGGCTGCGGGTCTGCGCCTAGCCTGACGAAAAAATCCATCTGTTGCATTTGTTCCGCTATCTCCGGTTCGCAACACTAGTATATATTTTACGAATCACGGATGGATAAAAAGGAAAAACCGATGCAACAGAATAGAGTGATCGGCGCACTCTCGGTGCTATGTCTGTCAGGCCTTGTCGTCACTGACACCATGGCGGAGACGGCACCTGGCGATGGAAGCTGGAAGGGCAGTGTTGAACTGGGTATCGTCAATACCACGGGTAATACCAAAACGAAAACCACCAGTGCCAAGGCCAAGGCGGAAACCGAGCGGGAGAAATGGCGGCATACGCTGGGCTTTGATTCCCTGACCAGCTCGGATCACGGTACCACCACGGCGGAACGCTATGCCATTACTGGGCAGAGCAATTACAAGTTCGGCCCGCAAAATTATTTGTTTGCGCTGCTGGCCTATGAAAACGATCGCTTCAGTGGTTACGACTACCGCGTCACCGAGGCGCTGGGTTATGGTCGACGCATTATTGATAATCCCGATCTGAAGCTGGATCTCGAAATCGGCCCCGGTGCGCGCCAGAGCAAGCTGGAACACGGCGGCAGTGAAGATGAGCTGATGGTGCGCGGTGCCGCCAACCTGGCCTGGGATATTTCCGGGACCAGCAAGTTTACCGAGAACTTTTCGACCGAGGTGGGTGAAGATGTGACGATCACAAAATCCGTGACCGCCCTGTCGGCGCAGATCAATGGCAGCCTGGCGACAAAGATCACCTATACGATAAAAAATACCTCGGATGTGCCGGTCGGTATCAAGAAGACCGACACGGAGACTGCCGTGACCCTGGTGTACAATTTTTGATGTTGGTATAGGGGTTGATGATCGACAAGGGACATTCGTTCGGTCACAGGCTAAAATAGCTAACCACAGCAGCTAACCACAGCAGCTAACCATAGCAACTAACTACAAAAGGCCGGCAATCGGATTGTCGGCCTTTTTGTTGCGGGTATATTTTTGAGATATAGGAAAGGATGGCCCGAATCTTTCAACCGATGATCAGTTTCAGGCCCACGGCCAGGGTGATGGCCTCGAAAGTATGCTTGATCCAGCGATTGCCCCGGGTGATGGCGAGGTGTGCGCCGATATAGCCGCCCAGCAGTGAGCCGGCCAATAGGGCCGGCAGCCAGTCCCACTGTATGTCACCGATCAGGCCCAGGGTGATGGCGCCGCTGCCATTCCAGAACAGCCCGACCAGCACCAGGGTGTGGGCCACGGCGCGTTTGTAATCCAGCCCGAACCAGCGCACCAGCCAAAGGGTGACGAACAGGCCGGTGCCGGAGGTGAGCGAGCCGTTCAGGATGCCGATGAAAAATAACACGACACCCCCGATGGCATAGTGTTGCAGGCTCTGGTTCGTGGTGCGCGGCTGTTGTCCCAGCTGCGGCTGGAAGAATGAATACAGGCCGAGGGAAACGGTCAGCAGGCCCAGCGCGATTTCGGCGCTGCGGTCGGGCACAAACAGGATCACGCTGGCGCCGATAATGACGCCGGGCACACCGCAGGCGGTAATGAACAGGGTCAGGCGACGCTGCAGACCGCCTTCGCGCAGGTTGCGCAGTGTGGCGCCGATGCCCAGCGCCACACTGGCCACCTTGTGTGTCGCCAGGGCGACGCCGAACGGCAGGCCCAGAAAGATCAGCACGGGAAATTGCAGCAGGCCCGCGCCGCCGCCGGCAAAGGCAGAAAATATATTGGCGACCAGGGAGATAAGAAACAGTAGTAAGTGGTTGAGCCAGTCCACGGGGGAGGGGATGACGGTTGTGGGGTCGGGCGCGGTCTAGCGGGGCGTGGGAAACAGCGTGCCGACGAGTAACTGCCACTGTTGGTCCCAGCGTTCCAGTGGCGACTGCCGGAACCCGCTGCGCACAAACTGATTCATGCGCCCCTCGGCGATGGCCAGCAGCAGGTTGGCGATGGCGGTGGAGGGGTGGCCGACCGGTAACTGGTTTTTGCCTTCAGCCTCGCGCAGGATCTGCTTTAGCTGGGTTTCCAGCCGGTCGTAGAACTGGGTGATCCGCAGCCGTAGCCGCTCGTGTTCACCGGTGAGCGCATCACCCACCAGGATGCGGGTCAGGCCGGGGTTGCGCAGGGAAAAACTCAGCAGCATGGTAAGCAGGTGTTCGCAGCGTGCGCTGGCAGTATCGTGCTCGTCGAGAATGCGGGTGATCAGGCCAAACACGCTGTGTTCGATAAATTCGATCAGCGCCTCAAACATGCGGGCCTTGCTGGGGAAGTGGCGATACAGGGCGGCCTCGGAGACCCCCACCGCCCTGGCCAGCGCGGCCGTGGTGATGTGCTCACCGGGATGGTTTTCCAGCTGGCGGGCCAGGGCCTCGAGAATCTGTTGGGCGCGAGGAGATTTATCGGTCACGGTTGATGACTCCAGAAGGGATGTGCCGGCTAGCGTGCAACACTAGCTATTGCGCGAACGAATCAGGGTGCCGACACCCTCGTCGGTAAAGATCTCCAGCATCACCGCATGTTGTACCCGACCATCGATAATGTGCGCGGCGCTGACGCCGGCCTGAACGGCCTCCAGTGCGCAGCGGATCTTGGGCAGCATGCCGCCATGGATGGTGCCATCGGCGATCAGTTCGTTGACCCGGTCGGTGCCCAGGCCGGTGAGCAGCTCGCCGTCCTTGTCCAGCAGGCCGGCGGTATTGGTGAGCAGGATCAGCTTTTCGGCGCGCAGGGTCTCCGCCAGTTTGCCGGCCACCAGGTCGGCATTGATATTGTAGGACTGGCCGTCCTGGCCCACGCCGATGGGGGCGATAACCGGAATGAAGTTGCCGCTGACCAGCATGTTCACCACCGAGGGATCGATGCTGGTGACCTCGCCCACATGGCCGATGTCGACGATCTCCGAGGCGTTCATCTCGGGCGCGGACTGTTCAAAGGTGAGTTTGTGGGCGCGGATCATGTCACCGTCCTTGCCGGTGAGGCCGATGGCGCAGCCGCCTCGCTGGTTGATAAGGTTGACGATCTCCTTGTTCACCAGCCCGCCCAGCACCATCTCCACCACGTCCATGGTCTCGCTATCGGTGACCCGCATGCCCTGCACAAACGCGGTCTCCTTGCCGATGCGCGCCAGCAATTTGCCGATCTGCGGGCCGCCACCGTGCACCACGACGGGATTGATGCCCACCGTCTTCATCAGCACGATGTCCCGGGCAAAGCTGTTTTTCAGGTCATCATCTACCATGGCGTTGCCGCCGTATTTGATGACGATGGTCTTGCCGGAGAAACGCTGTATATAAGGCAGCGCCTCGGTCAGCACGTGGGCGACATTCATTGCGGATTTGGCGTTTAGAGTCATAGAGGTAGTGTAACGGGTCTGAGGTTTGGGATCACTAACATAGGGGTATTTTATTAGATGCAATTCGTAGGGCGCAAGAGCGTGGCCTTTGGACGGGCCAGGCTGGGAATGTTACGTCATCCCTATCACGCGGGGTTTGTCAGGGTGATTTCCGCCGACTACTGATGATTTCAAAGTTCAGGCCCGATAAGGGATTAAAACGGACAACTCTAAATACCAATCTTCTAATTGTGACCGGTTTAACGCGTCGAGTTTCTTTTAATCGTGGGATCAGTAGAAATGACGTAATCAAACGTAGAACAAACGACAGAATAAAAACATTATACAGTTGGCTGACCAAATTTATTTCATAGCCGAGCACGCTATATTTTTCAGGCATCACAGTTCCTAAATAACCGCCCAGTAACGCCCCAAAAAAGACACCAATACTCGCCAGCACATTGTGTGAGGCCATATAGGTAGCACGTTTATTTTGTGGAATCAGGTCGTAGAGAAAATTACTTGCGCTTAATGTAAAGCCGGCCCAGATAGCTCCGCCGAATGCCTGGACCACAAGCAGGTAACTAAAGTTTGTTGAGAAAAGCCACAATAAAGGAACGAAGGGGATCAGGCTGCCACACAGGCTCAGTATTACCCTGTTACCAAATATATCCGATATGCGGCCCCAGCGGTTAAGCGTGAGAAACTGCAGAAGTACAGTGGATGCCATGCAGGCCATGAATTCGATATAACTAAAACCGAGATCACGTAACAGATAAATTGAAAAAAAAGGTGAGGCAATGGCGACGCAAAACTGGATCAGTGCAAAGTACGATGAAAAACCGGCAAATTGTGATTGCGTTAATTGTTTCCAGGTGGTTTTTTCAACAGGTACTTCAATGGCTGCGACATGGCCTGGTGGGTCATACATTTTTGACAAATGATATACAGAGATCAGGCGGGAAATAAAGGCAACACTAAAGATGATTAGATAACCCGTTTTAGTTGCCATGTTGTCATCAAAATAATGCAACAGTAAGCCGGCCGAGACTAAAGAGAAGAATGACATCATGCTTGAGATGCGGGTGCGACGTGCAAAGAAGCGGCCGCGTTTTTTTTCTGTCACCAGTTCTCCCATCAGGCTTGACCACTGCGGCGCAACCAGATTGCCAAAAGCATAATAGAGAATGATGCAGGTGATAAATATTTCTACTGAATGATCTGTCGGAAAAAATGGCAATAACGCAATCGGAATCCAGATCAATGCCTGTAGGCTTGCGCCAATCAAAATAATAATTTTTCGATTGCCATAGATGTGCCCGAGCCAGGCAGACAATAGCTGGGCAAATGATGCGAGCAAGAGAGGGACTGACGCTAGAAAACCGATCTGGGCGGTGGATGCTTTGAGGAAAATGGCGAAGGCCGAAAAATAGGTTTCGCCAGTGCCTGACATCACCGCATAAGCCGCACCATCGCGAACGGAATGTTTTAAGGAGCGATTAATAACAGGGTCGCGTGAGTAGGTCTGTTTCAAAAGGAACCTTGAAAGACATTTAAAGTGGCAGCATGCTAATAAATTATTCCGCTAACGAAGTGGAATGAAAAACATGCCAGAAAACAAAATTCTCAACGGGTTGCCGCCCAGCGTCAAATAGCCGCTGATACCCTTTTTTAGATATCAGGTTTTGGTCTTAATTGTAATTCAAAAAGGCAGCTCGGCATCAGGAATCTGTGTTTTCAGCAGCTTGCGGAAGTCATCCTGGATTCGTCTCAGGCCATTTTCATTCGTGGCCTCGAAGCGAAAGACTAAACAGGGTGTTGTGTTGGAGGCGCGCACCAATCCGAAGCCATCCTCGAAGTCCACACGTAGTCCGTCGATGGTGGTGATTTTGGCATCGGGGAAATCTGCCGTTTGAATCAGTTTGTCGACCAATGGATGGTTTTCACCTTCGGCGGTGCCCATATTCAATTCAGGCGTGTTGATGCTGTCGGGCAAGGCGTTGAAAATGTCATCGGCCGGTCTGACATCTTTAGCGAGAATCTCCAGCAGGCGTGATGCCGTGTAGGTGGCGTCGTCGAAACCGTACCAGCGTTCCTTGAAAAAGATGTGGCCACTCATTTCGCCGGCCAGTGCCGCGCCGCTTTCCTTGAGCTTGGCCTTGACGAAGCTGTGACCGGTCTTCCACATGGTGGCCTTGCCGCCGGCCTGTTCGATGATCTTGTGCAGGTTGGTGGTGCACTTGATGTCATAAATGATCTCGGCGCCCGGATTGCGCGACAGCACATCCTGCGCATACAGCATCATCTGCCGATCGGCCCAGATCACCTTGCCGGTGGGCGTCACCACCCCCAGACGATCGCCATCGCCGTCGAAGGCGAGGCCGATGTCGGCCTGTTGTGCGGGGGGGAGTCCGGCCAGTGCCTGTTTCAGGTCGAGCAGGTTTTCCGGTTTGCTGGGGTCGGGGTGATGGTGAGGGAAGGTACCGTCGACCTCGCAGAACAGCTCGATGACCTCGCAGCCCAGCGCGCGCAGTAGCTGTGGCGCGACCACGCCGGCTACGCCGTTACCGCAGTCGACGATGACCTTCAGGGGCCGGGCCAGCTTGATGTCAGCGGTAATCCTGGCAATGTACTGGCCGACCACATCGTCAGATGACCGTGTGCCCCGGCCCTCGCTGAACTCACCCCGCTCAATGCGCTGGCGCAGCCGCTGGATGTCCTCGCCTGACAGGGTGGTGCCGCCGAGCACCATTTTCAGGCCATTGTATTCCGGCGGGTTGTGGCTGCCGGTGATCATGATGCCGGAACCGGAGCCGAGTTCGTAGGCGGCATAATAGAGCACCGGCGTGGGCACCATGCCGAGATCGGTGACGTCGCGACCGGCGTCGATCAGCCCGCGGCTGAGGGCGGCGATCAAGCTCGGGCCTGACAGGCGGCCGTCCCGCGCGACGTAGATGTGTTGTTCGCCACGGGCCTCGGCCTCGGCGCCCAGGGCTCGCCCGATCCAGTACACGGCCTCCTCGGTGAGGGTTTTGTCCACGATGCCGCGAATGTCATAGGCCTTGAAAAGGGTGGGGTCGAGCGAAGCAGTACTCATGTGACGTCCTGTGTTGGTCATTCGTGTTGGTAGTGCGTGTTGCGGATACCCAGGATGCGATCGTGTTCGGCGCAAAAAAAAACGGGCACCCCCGTGTAGCGATGCCCGCGTAGAATACCAGCTTTTCCGGCCGGATTGATTAGTTACGGATCAATGCCGCCCCGTATGACCAAAGCCACCCGCGCCGCGATCGCTCTGATCAAAGTTGTCGACAATCTCAAAGCTGGCCTGCACCACCGGCACAAATACCATCTGCGCGATGCGTTCCCCCAGGTTGATGGTGAAGGCGGTGTCGCCGCGATTCCAGCAGGAGACAAACAGCTGCCCCTGGTAGTCAGAATCGATAAGCCCCGTGAGGTTGCCCAGCACGATGCCGTGCTTGTGGCCCAGCCCGGAGCGCGGCAGTAACACGGCCGCCAGGCCGGGGTCGCCGATGTGGATGGCGATGCCGGTGGGAATCAGGTGGGTCTCGCCGGGCTGGATCACCAGCGCCTCATCGATGCAGGCGCGTAGATCCATGCCGGCGGAGCCGCCGGTGGCGTAGTGGGGTAGGTCGATCTGCTTGCCGATACGGGGGTCTAGGATCTGTAACTGGATCTGGGTCATGAACAGAGCTCTCTCTATTATTGTTGTTTTACGGTTGCTTGGTAATTCGTCTGGTAACGGTCTCAGTTTTTATCGTCAGTAACCTTGCCGCCCACCATCACCGTCACCATCCGCTGCGGCTGGATGCGTTGCTGGAAGGCCCGTTTGATGTCGTCGACCGTGACCGCCTGCACCTGTTGGTTAAAGGTGTCGAGGTAGTCCAGCGGCAACTGGTAGAAACCGATCATGCCGATGTAGTCGATGATGTTTTTGTTGCTGGCGATGCGCAGCGGGAAACCGCCGGTAATGTTTTTCTTCGAGGCATCCAGTTCCTCTGCGCTAGGCCCTTGTTGAACGAACGTGGCGATGGTCTCGCGCAGCACCGTCAGCGCCTCCTCGGCAGATTCATTCTTGGTCTGCAGGCCAACGGTATAGGGGCCAAGCTCGCGCATCGGCAGAAAGTAGCTGTAGCTGCTGTAGGCGAGGCCGCGCTTTTCCCGGATCTCGTTGGAGAGTCTGGCCACCAGCCCGCTGCCGCCTAGCATGTGATTGCCGACGTATAACGCGAAATAGTCAGGGTCGCCGCGTTTCAGGCCGGGCTGGCCGACCAGGATATGGGTCTGCGCCGAGGGATGATTGATGCGAATCTCCTGAGCCTCGGCGAGTGGCGCAACCGGTGGCAGTTCGGCGGCGGGCTGACCTGCCGGCAGCCTGCCGATGACCGTCTCCGCCAGGGCCTCGGCCTCGGCGCGCGACAGATCGCCGACAATGGCCAGCACCGCATTGCGGGCCACGTAATATTTTTCATAATAGGCCCGCAACTTTGCCGTGTTCAGAGCGCTGATGCTGGCCTCGGTGCCGGTGGGCGGCGTACGGTAGGGGTGGCCGGTGTAAAGCGCATTGTAAAAGGCCTCATCCGCCTGGGTGTCGGGCATCTGCTGATGCCGCTTGAGGGTGGTGAGCAGACGGCTGCGCTCACGCTCAAAGGCGTCCTGCGGAAAGTCCGGCTGGGTGAGGATGGTGGTGAGGGTTTTAACCGCCGCATCAAACACCGCCTTTTCCGACAGGGTGCGCAGGCTGAGAATGGCCATGTCACGCTGGGCGCTGTTACTGAACTGCGCGCCGATGGATTCAAATTGCTCGGCCAGCTGATCGGCGGAGAGGCCGCCCGCGCCCTCGGCCATCAGGCCGTTGGTCATTACCGCGAGCCCCGGATCGGTTTCATCGCGTGCCGCACCGGCATCAAAGATAATCCGTAGGTCGACGATGGGCAGCTCAGGCGCGGGGACGAAATAGACCCGTGCACCGTTTTGCGTGGTCCAGTGTGCGATGTCGGGATTGGCGCCGGCGGTTGTGCTCACCAGCGCCATGCAGAACAGCAAGGCGGTAAACGTAATAGAGGGTTTAATTATTTTATCCTCGGTGAGCCGCCGCAAAGGCGTGAGTATTGCCATTGATGTCAGGCGATTATTTTTGTGGGTGGATTTACTGGGCATGTGCATGGCCTCCATTGGCGGCGACAGGCGTGGACTGTGGCTCCAACACCGCCACGGTCAGGCGATCATCAAGCAGATATTTTTTGGCGACGGCCTGCACCTGTTCCGGGGTGACCGCGCGCAGGCGTTCGACAAACTGGTCCATCAGTTGCCAGTCCAGCCCGACCGTGGCCAGGGTGCCGATCTGCATGGCCTGATAAAACAGGGAATCCTTTTCGTAGACCTTGCTGGCGACCACCTGTGCCTTGATGCTGTCCAGCTCTGCCTGGCTGACCAGTTCGGTTTTGAGGGTCTCGATCTGCGCGCGGATGGCCTGTTCGAGATCATCCACTGACTTGCCGCTGGCCGGCGTGCCATCGAATATCATTAGTTCGTCTAACCGTGAATAGATATCATAACCGGCGCCCACGCCGGTGGCGACCTGCTGGCCGCGCACCAGCTGTCTGGAAAAGCGCGAGCTTTCGCCGGCATCCAGCACGTTGGCCAGCATCTCCAGCGCGTAGGGCTCCCAGTCGGTCTCGGCAGTCTTCACCACCGGCACCTTGTAGCCCATGATCATGTACGGTACCTGGGCCGGCGCCTTGACGGTGATGCGCCGAATGCCGCGCTGCTCGAATTCGTTTTGCGGCTTCACCACAGGAATCGGGCGGGCCTTGACCAGGCCGTAGGTCTTTTTGGCCAGCTCAAACACCTCGCTCGCATTCACGTCGCCGGCGACCACCAGGGTCGCGTTGTTGGGCGCGTACCAGTCGCGGTACCAATTGCGCATGTCGTCCACGGTCATGTTTTCCAGGTCATTCATCCAGCCGATGATGGGGTGGTGATAGGGGCTGTTGACGAAGGCCGTGGCGGCAAAGTGTTCGTAGGTGAGCGAGCGGGGCTTGTCCTCGGTGCGCATGCGGCGTTCCTCCATGACCACCTGCACCTCCTTGGCGAAATCCTCGGCGCGCAGATTGAGGTTGGCCATGCGGTCGGCCTCCAGCTCAAAGCTGATGGGCAGGCGGCTCTTTTCCAGCTGCTGGAAATAGGCGGTGTAGTCCTGGCCGGTGAAGGCGTTTTCGCGCCCGCCATTGGCGGCGATGATGCGCGAGAATTCGTTCGGCCCGAGTTTCTGCGTCCCCTTGAACATCATGTGTTCCAGCACGTGGGCCACGCCGGTGGTGCCGTTGGATTCGTAGCTCGAACCTACCTTGTACCAGATCTGCGATACCACGATGGGGGCGCGGCGATCCTCCTTGACCAGGATCTTCAGCCCGTTGGCGAGCTGGTATTCGTGCACGCCGTTGCTGGAGGTGATGTGGCCCTCCCGGGCGGCGACGATTTCGGTGTCAGCGTTGTGGGTGGCAGCGCTGGTATCCGTGTCGAGCCTGGCAGTGGTGGTGACACAGCCGGCAAGTGCCACGGCCATCAGCGCAATGGTGATGGTCTGTCTGTTTAGCAATGGATTCATAAGCCTCTCGATGTGGTCGTTCAACGTGCTTTACTGGTTCGATTCGCGGTCGACGTGCTGACGGTGTTTCGGCGTGACGGCGGTTGATGCCAATCGAATGACGCTCTGCGCCGGGTCGTCCCCTTATTCACAGCTGACGTCCCGTGTCCGCGAGTGGTAGGATAGTCTACCGAATTTACCGGACCCCAGCGAATTGCCCTGATATCAGCAGGCACGCAGGGGCCGCCCAAAAATCCATCACTCTGACCCTAAAATCCCATGTTTGGTTTCAAAAAAAACAGACCCGATTCGAGCAAGGCAACGCCGACCCAGGACGCGCCGGAAACGGCGCCGGTCGATGATACGGCAGAAGCCAGCGCGCCGGAATCCGCCGCGAGCGTGACCACGAATAAACCCGGCCTGTTCGCGCGCCTCAGGGCCGGCCTCAGCCGTACCCGCAGCGGCATCACCGATGGCCTCGCCGATCTGGTGCTGGGCAGAAAGGCCATCGACGACGAGGTGCTGGATGAGATCGAGACCCTGCTGCTGACCTCGGATGTGGGCGTGGAGGCCACCCAGCAGATCGTCGCCGGTCTCACCGGGCGCATCCAGCGCAAGCAGCTGGCCGACGCCGATGCCCTGTTCGCCGCGCTGCGGGAGGATATGGCGGCGATCCTCGCCCCGGTCTCGGCACCACTGGAGGTCGATATCAGCGCCAAACCGTATGTGATCCTGATGGTGGGCATCAACGGTGCGGGCAAGACCACCACCATCGGCAAACTGGCCAAGCGGCTGCAGAACGAGGGCCGGTCGGTGATGCTGGCGGCGGGCGATACCTTTCGTGCCGCCGCCGTCGAGCAGCTGCAGGAGTGGGGCCGGCGCAATGAGATTCCCGTGGTCGCCCAGCAGAGCGGGGCCGATTCCGCCTCAGTGATCTTCGACGCCGTGCAATCCGCCAGGGCCAGGGGCATCGACGTGCTCATCGCCGACACCGCCGGCCGCCTGCACACCCAGGCCAACCTCATGGAAGAGCTGAAAAAGGTCAAACGGGTCATCACCAAGCTCGACGAAACCGCCCCCCACGAGGTGATGCTGGTGCTGGACGCCGGCATCGGCCAGAACGCCGTAGTGCAGGCCGAACAGTTCCGCGACGCCGTGGGCGTGTCCGGCATTACCCTGACCAAGCTCGACGGCACCGCCAAGGGTGGCGTCATCTTCGCCGTCGCCAAACGCCTCGGCCTGCCGATCCGCTTCATCGGCGTCGGCGAAGGCATCGACGACCTGCGGCCATTTAACGCGGATGAATTTGTGGATGCTTTAATGCAGATGAAAGAGTAAAGGGGAAATGCAGATAAAAGATCAAAGAGTAAAGATGAAAGTAAAAAAACGATGATTTTATTTTTTCGTTACTCCGGCGCAGTGTGTAGGGTGGGCACCGCCCACCAAAATAGGTTTTCAATCCACCGAATGGTGGCCAATGCCTTTATGCCCACTGGGGTGCACCCTACAAAAAATGAACCGACTTTTCTCTTTCATCTTTACCCTTTACCCTGCCTCTAAATGATTAAGTTCGATAACGTCACCAAACGCTACCCCGGCGGCCACGAGGCCCTGACGGGGGTGAGCTTTCATCTGCAGGCGGGAGAGATGGCCTTTCTCACCGGGCACTCCGGCGCTGGCAAGAGCAGCCTGCTGAAGCTGATCGCGTGCATCGAGCGGGCCTCGCGCGGCAACGTGCTCATCGACGGCCAGAATCTTACACGCCTCAAGGGCCGCCACATCCCCGCGCTGCGCCGCAAGATCGGCGTGGTGTTCCAGAATCACAACCTGCTCTACGATCGCACCGTGTATGACAACGTCGCCCTGCCGCTGATCATCGCCGGCTACCACCAGAGCGAGGTGGGCCGACGGGTGCGCGCGGCGCTGGACAAGGTGGGGTTGCTGGGCAAGGAGCGGCTGATGCCGATTACCCTGTCTGGCGGTGAGCAGCAGCGTGTCGGCATCGCCCGCGCGGTGGTCAACCGTCCCCCGCTGCTGCTGGCCGATGAGCCCACCGGCAACCTCGACCCGGAGCTGTCGAAAGAGATCATGGGGCTGTTCGAGCAGTTCAATCAGGTGGGGGTCTCGGTGCTCATCGCCAGCCATGATCACGAGCTGATTTCACGCATGGATCATCGCCTGCTGACGCTCAAGCAAGGCAAGCTGGAACGGGATGGGCGTACCGCGGACATGTTGCGTATTGGTGAAGGTGAGCATTCAAATATTCCCTCTCCCCTTGGGGGAGAGGGTTAGGGTGAGGGGGATGCATCGCAAAAGTACGTTGCTACGCAACGCACCCCTCATCCCAACCTTCTCCCCTTCGAGGGGAGAAGGGGTTATACGTGTAATTAGTCGTAGGGTGGTTTAATGGTACGAAATAAGGACAACGCTACCGATACCGGAAAACGCCCGCGCCCAAACAAGCCCCGTGGCCGAGTGAACGCTTACTTTACCCATCACCTCTGGGTGCTGGTGTCCTCCCTCGGGGGGTTGTGGCGCACGCCGCTGGCGACGCTGATGACCGCCGCGGTGATCGGTATCGCCCTGGCGCTGCCGGCGGGTCTGCACGTGTTGTTGCAGAATGTGCAGCAACTCTCCACCGGCTGGGAAGGCACGGCGCAGATGTCGCTGTTCCTCAAGCCGGCGGTAACGGAGACACAGGCCCAGTCGCTGGCGGAAAAACTGCGTGGCTGGGAGGGGGTGGAAGAGGTGCGCTACATCTCCCGTGAGCAGGCGCTGGCGGAATTCCGCGAGGTGTCCGGTTTTGGCGAGGCGCTGGAGTCGCTGGATGAAAACCCGCTGCCCGCTGTGCTGGTGCTGAGGCCGTCTGCCAAGGCCACGGCGCCGGCGCAGATGGAGCTGCTGTTGGGGCGGGTGCGCGCGCTGGAGCCGGTGGATCTGGCCCAGCTGGATATGGAATGGGTGCGGCGTCTGAGCGGCATTATCGAGGTGGGCAAGCGCGGCGTGCTGCTGCTGGCGGGCCTGCTGGGCATGGCGATTCTGCTGGTGGTGGGCAATACGATCCGCCTCACCATCCTCAGCCGGACCCAGGAGATCGTGGTCACCAAGCTGATCGGGGCGACCAATGCCTTTATTCGGCGGCCCTTTCTCTATACCGGCCTGTGGTATGGGCTGATGGGGGCGGTGGTGGCCTGGCTGCTGGTGGCGATCCTGCTGGGCCTGCTCAGTGCCCCGGTCAATCGTCTATCCTTCCTCTATAACAGCCGGTTTTCCCTGGGTGGCCTGGATCTGCAGACGGTGGCCGTGCTGCTGGCAAGCGGCGTCGGCCTGGGGCTGCTGGGCTCCTGGCTGGCGGTGGGCAAACACCTGAAGGCGATTGAGCCCTCCTGATCTACACCGCCGCCGGCCTCAAGAACGGCGTCATCCGGTCGTTGAAGGTGCCTGAATACAGGGCGGCCCTTGAATATAAGGGAACTTTAATTTAGTTTGGCACTCTCAGCATTCGATTGCTAAAATAGCGACATGCGAATAAACGGAGAAGACATGAACAAGAGCCTGACAGTTGATCTTGCCGTCCCCATGGGTAGCCTCGAGGCCTATATCTCGGCCGCGGCACAGATACCGATGCTGAGCGTGGAAGAGGAGCGTGATCTCGCCGAGCGCCTGCAGAAAAAGGGTGACCTTGAGGCGGCGCGTCGTCTGGTGATGTCACACCTGCGTTTCGTGATCCACGTGGCCAAGGGCTACAGCGGTTACGGCCTGCCCCAGGCGGACCTGATCCAGGAGGGCAACATCGGCCTGATGAAGGCGGTCAAGCGCTTCGACCCCGAGCACAATGTGCGCCTGGTCTCCTTCGCGGTGCACTGGATTCGCGCCGAGATGCACGAATACATCCTGCGCAACTGGCGCGTGGTCAAGCTGGCCACCACCAAGGCCCAGCGCAAGCTGTTCTTCAATCTGCGCAAGAGCAAAAACCGCCTCGGCTGGTTTACCCAGGAAGAGGTGGAGACCGTCGCCAGGGAACTGGACGTCCCCGAGGCCACTGTACGCCAGATGGAAGAGCGGATGAGCAGCCACGATGCCGCCTTCGACGGCTATGAGGCCGAAGACGACAGCGAGTTCAGGCCCGCACCGGTCGGCTATCTTCAGGACATGCGCATGGAGCCGGCCACCCAGCTGGAGGAAGAGAACTGGGAATCGCACAACCACGCCCTGCTGGCTAATGCGCTGGCGGACCTCGATGACCGCAGCCAGGATATCCTCAAGAGCCGCTGGCTGTCGGACAAAAAGGCAACCCTGCACGACCTGGCCGACAAATACGGTGTCTCCGCCGAGCGCATCCGTCAGCTCGAGGTCAATGCCATGAAAAAGATGAAGGGCGCGATGCTGGCCTGAGTGAATGGAATAAACCGGTGGGTTAATAACCACCAGAAAAAGGCCGCACTTGCGGCCTTTTTTGCGTCCGGGGTTAGCCGATACCGAAAATGTGAACGCAGTCAGAAAATAAAATGCCCTATGGTCGAGAATGGAACCTGACCCGCGCGTTTCAACGTGTATTATTAGTGGGGTTAATATTTTTACAAGGGCAATGCGGATTGGCAGGTATTGGATGCCCAGATAGTGAAGAGTAGCCCGTAGAGGGAATAGGGCATAACTGGAGGTATGAGAAAATGAATTCTGTAGTAATGAAAGGGGTGCTGCTGGCCATATTTGGCGCCGCGGCCCTGTTGACGGGTTGTGGCGGTGGAGGCGGCGGCGGTGGTGATACCGGTTTTAGTGCGCCGAGTATCCCTCGGGTGGCGATACCCCTGACTGGCGCCAATGCTGAAGTGGTAACTAGCGAGGCCTATGCGGCCATCGAGGGGACACAGAACACGACCGACTTTGTGCCGGTAGGTGTGGTGCTGCAATCAGCAGGTGAAACCACGGAAGTTAATCTCAGGAAGATCGTCAGCGACAAGGTCCGGGAGGTGATCGCCCAGGGGCCGTCACGGGTTAACCGTGATTTGCCAGTGGCTGCTGAGATCAATACTAGCGAGGCCTGTGGGTATTACGATAGCGGCCTGGATGCACAGGTGCAGTCAGGCAGTATGTCGGTGACAGGGACGGTCAACGACCCGAACGCACTGAATGATGGGGGTGGCACTTGGACAGCCGGTGATAACGCCACGATCTCATTTAATCGCTGCGTAATGGGCCTTCCGGGTTGGGTGCTGAATGGCACGGTCGGTTTGACGATCAATGCGAATTTTGATCCATCGGCGGTGGAGGATCCCAGTCAATGTGCCCTGGGGTGTGATGCGGACATACAGGTCACGATTACCAATCTGGCTTTTTCTGTGAATCAGGCGGTGTTTACGATGCATGGCGCATTTAATCTCGCATGGCATATCATCCCGACCAGCTGGACGGAGACCCTGCGCGGAGATTCCCTGTATCTGGTGCTGAGCAGCGGTGGTCAGACGGCGGCCACCGAGATAAGCAATTTCAATATTGAGACGATAGTCGACTTCACGGCGGCAACATACGCGGTGAGTGGCACGGCGACAGTCGCCTCCACGCTGGCAAATGGTAGTGTGACCATCACTGCAGCCTATGGTGGTACGGTGACAATATCCTATGACGGCTTGACGGGATTCATAGACGAGGTAGAGGCACAGGTCCCCAGCACGGGAACCCTAACGATTACGGGTAGCAACTCATCGATCGTTGTGACTTCTCTACCGGGTTCAGTCACCATTGAGGTGGATGAAGATGGTGATGATAGCTTTGATGGTGCATCGATAGTGACAAACTGGGGTGACCTCGAATAGCCATCAGAATAGATGATGGGTGATGGAAAAGGCGTGTTGATTCGCGCCTTTTCTGCATTTGAACCTGAATCAGCGGTTTAGCATGAGTTTAAGCGAGGGATTGATGTCTGGTGGGTTTATTCGAGGATGTGGCTTTTTGATGTTGGGTCTTTTTGTGGAGGTGACCGCGCATGCCGATCCAGTCAATACCTATTTTCAACTAGGCGTCAGCGCGGCGGATTTTGGCTACCAGGAATTTGATGAGCAGAATGTATTGCTGGACCGCGAAGATGGTGCGATACCGGGAATGATGCTCGAGTTCGGTATTGACCAGGGTTCTGTATCTGCGGCACTGCGTTTTGAATTGGCGGATGGACTGGTTGTCTATGACGGACAAACACAATCAGGTACGCCGATTAAAACGGAGACAGATGAAAAAATTACAAATCTGCAAGCGGTGTTGCGATACAAACTTAAACCGTTATCACAGTATGACGTCATGCTAATAGGAGGGGTCGGTCAGCGTGTGTGGCGGCGTGATATACGTGCTACAAATATCACCAGCAGTTTATTAGAGGTCTATCGTTGGCAGTATTGGATGCTCGGCGCTAGCGCACCTCTCTGGAAAAGTGGGCAATGGTCGGCGGGTATTGATGTGCGCTGGTTGCGCCCAATTCAGCCCACCATGAGCGTGCATCTTGTCGGCTATGACGATATACAGTTAGATCTGAGATCACGCGATAGCGCACGAATCGGTTTTCCGATTCGGATAGCGGCGCAGAAAGAGTGGATATTGACACCCTACTGGGAGTGGTGGCAGCTGGGGCGCAGTATGGATAAGGCGCTAACGGTGAATGGGGTGCCGACAGCAACTACGGTGCATGAACCACGCAGTGACACCCGCATTGTCGGCATTACCTTCTCGGTGCAGCTGTAAACAACGCTACAGGATTGCGCCGATATCCAGATACCTGGCGATGTCCTCGGCCCGCAACGGGTCGGCATCGGCCGGGGTGAGTGCCGGCACGATGCCCAGACACCGTCCGGGCAGGCGTTGTTGCAGGGCCTGAATATTTTCAGCGCCACAAGGCATATCGGCGACACCGTGATTGGCCACCCATGCCGTGTGGCGCAGGCCCTGGGCAGCGATGCCCTGTGCGGTCAGCAGGGCGTGATTCAGGCAACCCAGTTTCAGGCCCACCACCTGAATGACGTCCGCCTGCAGGGCCTGGGCGAGGTCGGCCATGGTCTGGTGTCGGTTGAGGGGCACCTGCCAGCCGCCCGCGCCCTCTACAATCACCACCTCCACCTGTTCGGCAATTTGCCGGTATGCCCGTAACAGGCTGTCGATATCCATCTCCACCTGTTGATCTTCGGCGGCGATGTGCGGGGCGATGGCAGGCTCAAAGGCGTAGGGGTTTACCAGCGCATACGGCAAGTCGATGCTGGCCTGATGCATGAGCCGCACAGCATCATCATTACGCAGCCCATGGTCGGTGTTTACGCAACCTGCGGAGACAGGTTTCATGGCGGCGACCGTCAGGCCTGCATTTTTTAGTGCAACCATCAAGCCGAGCGCAATCGTGGTTTTGCCCACATCGGTGTCGGTGCCGGTGATAAAAAATCCGCGCGCCATCAGCGTCGGCGGGTCGCGTGTAGCTGGGTGATAGGGATGCTGACCTCAAGGGGTCGGTCTGTGTGCCTGGCAACGTGGTCCGGGGCCCAGGCATGGCCGTAGACCACCTCGTAGGTGGCGGGCAGATGGCCGTCGGTACGGAAGTGTTCGTAGGCCGTGACCATGTTCCGGATCCGGTGCTTGCCGGTCAGGGTCGGACGCCTGCCGCTGGTGACGTTGTTGGCGCCCAGGGTCTTGAGCTCACGCATGAGTTGATAGACGTCGGGGTAGGTGAGGGTGAAATTTTCCACATCCATCACCGGGTCGGCCAGACCGGCGCGCAGCATGGCATCGCCGATGTCGTGCATATCAATAAAGTCGTGCACGTGGGCGGTATGCTCGAGGCTGACGTTAAGGCTGGCGTCGGCGGCCTGCCAGCTGGCGCGCAGCTCCTTCAGGGTGTCGGGTCCAAAGGTGGAAAACATCAGCAGGCCGCCAGGGCGCAGTACCCGGTTCAGTTCGCTGAAGGTGTGATCAAGATCGGCGCACCATTGCAGGGTGGCGTTGGAATAGATCAGATCAAAGCTGTGGTCGGCAAAGGGCAGCTGTTCCGCATCGCCGCAGATGAAGCCGCGCCGCTGGAGCAGCTGGCCCTTGCAGCGCGAAAACCAGCTGCCGCGACGGCGCGCCTGCTTCAGCATGTTGGGGGCGAGGTCCAGGGCGATCACCCGTGCCTGCGGGTAGCGGGCAGACAGCGTTACGGTGCCGACGCCGGTGCCGGCGCCAATATCGAGAATGCTGGCGGGTTTGAGTTTCACCAGTTCTAGGCGCTCAATAATACGCTCGCCGATCTCCCGTTGCAGGATGGCGACATCATCATAGCGTTCGGCCGCGGCATCGAAGGCGGCGCGGACCCGTTGTTTTTCAAGTTGTAATAGCGGTGAAGGGGGTGCGGTCATGGTGAGTGGCATCGAAGGTGTGGTGGTAAATGGGCGACTATAAAAAGGCCTGTAAAGCGGCGAGAAAGATCGCCGGATGGGACAGAAACGGGGCATGTCCGGCACCGGGGATCAAGGTCAGATTGGCCTGCGGAAGCAGTTCCAGCGTCTGCTCGGCGGCGCGGCGTCGAAATAGCGCATCGTGCTCGCCGACAAGCAACAGGCTGGGACAGCGAATCTCCGCCAGGCGGGGGCGCAGGTCGGCCTGACGCAGAATGTTGAGACCGCCTTCCAGTGCGGCGGGTTGCGGATTGCCATGTCGAAACACGCGTTCACGCAGGCTGCGTTGTTGGTCGCGGGCGTGCTCGCTGCCCATGGCCTGGATGGCGATAAAGCGGCGGATGGTTTGCTGGAAGTCCTGCCTGAGCCCGGCGGCGAAACCGTCCAGCACATCGGGCTCGACGCCCTCCGCCCAGTCGCTGTCGCGGACAAATTTCGGGGCGCTGGCGACCAGCGCCAGTTTGTGGATGCGCTGCGGATGATCTAACGTAAACTGGGTGGCGAGCATGCCGCCCAGTGACCAGCCGACGAGACTGGCCTGCGCGGGCATGACATCGGCCAGCACCGCGGACAGGTTGGCGAGACTGTAATCGCGGGGACAGTCCAGGCTGCGGCCGTGGCCGGGCAGGTCCACAATGGTGGTGCGATAGTGCTGTGACAGGGTGGGCAGCAGGCCCTCCCACACATCGCCATTCATGCCCCAGCCGTGCAGCAGCACAAGATCGGGGCCCTCGCCGCAGGTATGGGTAAACAGACTCATGCCGAGACCTTGCGCAGGCAGGCCGATAGCGCGGACAGCAGTTGCTCGATCTGTGCCGGGGTGTGGCCGGCGCACAGAGTGATGCGCAGTCGGGCGCTGCCGTCCGGCACGGTGGGTGGCCGGATGGCGCTAACCATAATCTGATGCTGTTCCAGCAGGGCGTCACTGAGCGCCACGGCCTGTGCCGAGTCGCCGATCAGCAGCGGCTGAATCGGTGTGCTCGATGCCATCAATGGCAGGCCGAGCTGTTCCGCGCCACGCCGAAACTGGCTGATCAGCGCGTCGAGCTGCTCGCGGCGATCATCACCTGTGCGCACCAGCTCGAGGCTGGTGCGTGTGGCCTCGGCGATGGCGGGCGGCAGCGCCGTGGTATAGATGTAGCTGCGCGCCTGCTGGATCAGGGTCTCAATCAGGGCCTCGCTGCCGGCGACAAAGGCGCCGAAGGTGCCGAAGGCCTTGCCCAGTGTACCCATGAGTACAGGGACTTGTGATTGTGCGAGTCCAAAGTGGTCGACCGTGCCGCGTCCTTGTCGGCCGATGACGCCCAGGCCGTGAGCGTCGTCGACCATCAACCAGGCATCGTGTTGTTGCGCGGCGCCTGCCAGTGCAGGTAGCGGCGCCAGGTCACCATCCATGCTGAACACGCCATCGGTGGCAATGAGGCGCCGACCGGCACTATTTTTTATCGCGATTTTTTGTAAATGCGTATCGAGTGATGCACTGTCCGCGTGCAGGTAGCGTTGCAGGCGCGCGCCGGATAACAGCCCGCCGTCGATCAGCGAGGCGTGATTGATGCGGTCTTCCAGGATCACATCACCCTTGCCCACCAGGCTGGTGATCACGCCGAGGTTGGCCATATAACCTGTGGAAAATAATAGCGCGCGGGGCCGACCCACAAACTCGGCCAGCTCCTCTTCCAGGGCATGATGGGCGTGGCTGTGGCCGTTGATGAGGTGTGAGGCGCCGGAGCCGACTCCGTACTGCTCGGCGCCACGTGTCAGCGCGGCGCGCAGTTGCGGATGATTGGCGAGGCCGAGGTAATCGTTGCTGCAAAAATTGATTACACTCTGTCCGCCTAACGATAAACAGACAGCCTGCGGCCCATCGACAATGCAGCGTTGACGATAGAGGGACTGCTCGCGGCGTTGTTGCAGGGCAGGGCTAAGGGTTGCGTCCAGGGATTGTGGTTTCATCTGTTTATGTGGGGCGGGAGTTGCCCGCCGATCGTGCACTATTCACAACTGGTTGGTGGGCGGTGCCCACCCTACGGTGACTATGCAAGCATTAACTTAGCCAACGGCATTGCGACTTTGTTCTGCGTTACGGCGCTGCTGAGTGTCGCCACGCACCTGCAACTTGAGCGCATCGAACATCTGCAGATCGTCATTGACGCTACGACCGCTGGTGGTGAGGTAGTCACCGATCATCACCCCGGAAGCGCCGGCCATGAAGATCATCGACTGCATGTCACCGAGAAACTGGCGGCCGCCGGCGATGCGGATCTCGGCCCGGGGCAACAGGTAACGGAACACGGCGATGCTTTGCAGGATCTCGAAGGCCGCCATCGGTTTGCGGTCGGCCATGGGCGTGCCGGTTTGTGGGCTGAGAAAGTTCAGCGGCACGGATTCCACGCCGAGGTCGCGCAGCTGGATGGCCAGCTCGATGCGCTGGTCGAGGCTCTCGCCCATGCCCAGGATGCCGCCGGCGCAGACCCGCAGGCCGGCGTCACGGGCGTGGCGGATGGTGTCGATATTTTCCTGATAGGTGTGCGAGGTGCAGACGTTGTGGAAGAAGCTCTCGGCGGATTCCAGATTGTGGTGATAGTTTTCCAGGCCCATGCCTTTTAATTCGGTGGCGGTGTCTTCGGTGAGCACCCCGAGGCTGGCGCAACGGCCGATGTCGGACTGCTGCGACAGGGTGTCGAAATACTCCCCCAGTTTTTGGCGTTCTTTTTGCGAACGCATGCCCCAGCCCTTGGAGACCACACCGAAGTCGCTGGCCCCCCATTCGCGGGCGCGCCGGGCCTGCTGGCTCAGGTCCTCACTTTCGATAAAGCCGTAGACCGGGGCGGTGGTCTGTTTGTGGTGGCCGCTCTGGGAGCAGAACGAGCAGTTTTCCGAGCAATTGCCCGAGCGCACATTGGAGATGGCGCAGACTTCGATCTGGTTACCCCGGTTGGCCTTGCGGATGCGGTCGGCGCCCGCCATCAGCCAGGGCAGGTAGTCGTGGTGCAGGCCGATGAGCCACTGGCCCTCGGCCGCGGTGGCCTCGCCGGCATCGCCGCCAAGAATGCGTTGGGTGATGGCGTCGATGCGTTGGTAGGTGGCGTTGTCCATGGGTGGCTCCTGGGTGTGGGTAGGGGCATACTCTTGCGAGTGCATTTGCGGGTAATTGGTGGAACATCAGCGCGCAACGCAGGCCGAGGGGGCATCTTAGTCAATGTGCCTGCGCTGTCAACCAGGGAGGGGTGGCAAAGTGAACCGATGGATACAAAACATACAATCCGGGCTGGCGGTCGCGGTGCTGCCGCCGGTCTGCGTACTCTGCGGCGAGGCGGGGGTTCGCGCGCCCGGGGGCAGCAGCGATCTCTGCCTGGCCTGCCGCACGGCCCTGCCCTGGGCCGAAAACCCCTGCGCCCGCTGCGCCCTGCCACTGCCCGCGACGGCGGTGGAGGCCCTGTGCGGGCGCTGCCAGACGCAGCCGCCCGCCTTCCATGCCTGTCTGGCGCCATTCCGGTACGGGTCGCCGCTGGATCACCTGTTACAGGGGCTCAAATTTAATGGCCGGCTGGCCCAGGCGCGCCTGCTGGGCGAGCTGATGGCGGACTGGCTGGGTGCGGTGGTGGAGGCGCCGCCGGATCAACTGATTCCGGTGCCCCTGCATGCCGCACGCCTGAGGGAGCGGGGCTTTAATCAGGCGCTGGAGCTGGCCCGTCCCATCGCCCGGCAGTTTGGGCTGCCGCTCAACATCCACGGCGTGCGCCGGCGGCGGGCGACGCCGCCGCAGTCAGATCTGTCGCGGCAGCAACGGCTGAAGAATATCCGGGGCGCGTTCGAGGTGGTGCAGCCGCTCGGCGCCCATGTGGTGATCATCGATGATGTGATGACCACTGGCAGTACCGCCGATGAGCTGGCGCGGACGTTGCTGGGTGCGGGGGCCGAACGTGTGGAGGTGTGGGTGTGCGCCCGGGCCTGATGCAACGGCGATGCCCCGGGCGCTGCCGGGGCAACAGGGCCGCTACGACTAAAAGGTGAAGCTGAGGCCGATGGAGGTGCCGTTATCGATGTTCTCAGAGCCGATGCCCTTGGTGAAATCGGCGCGGATGCGGCGATACAGCAGATAGACATTGGCGGTGGGCAGCAGCTCATAGGCGATGCCGGCACCGAACTCGTACATATTGTTGGCATCCAGGGTCGAGGTGATGCGGGGGGCATAAAAGGCGCTACCGATGAAGGCAAGGCGCTGCACGCTGCCCAGTTTGTAGCGCAGCTGCCCGCCCAAGGCGACGGCGGCGGCATTGGAGTCGGTGTCATCGTGGTGCAGATAATAGAAGCGGGGGCCGACGCCCAGCTCCAGCCCCGGCGTCTTGCTGCCGGCCACGTCGATGACCTGCAGGCCGATATCCACCGCCAGGTTTTCGTCTTCGTTGTAGAGCAGGCCGGTGTTCATCTCCGTGCGACCAAAAGTGGAGCCGCCGATCAGGGTGACGTAGGAAAAACGGGCGCTGTCCTGCTTCAGGGTGATGTCGAGGCGTTGGGCGCTGGCGGTGGCGCTCAGTGTGGTGCCGGTCAGGATGAGTAGAAAAGTGCTCAGGATGCGTGCGGACACGGGATGCTCCTTGTAAGAATCGGTTGTAACGGCAAGAGGGGGTTCGGCATAGAGACGCGGGCGACCGGATTGAAGTTCCTTGCGGTGCGCGTCTGCCCCGAAAATCAGCCCGCATTATACGCCATTCTGGTCCATTACCGAAAATTAAAAGCCGAGAATAAAAAGGCGAAAATAAAGCCGAAAACAAAAGGTAGAAAAATAAAAAGGCCCGGAGGTTCCGGGCCTTTTTGGCGCAGTCCCTGATGAGGCTGCGGGGGACAGGATCAGGATTATTTGATCTTGGCTTCCTTGTACAGCACGTGCTTGCGCACCACGGGATCAAACTTCTTGATCTCCATTTTTTCAGGCATGGTTTTCTTGTTTTTGTCGGTGGTGTAAAAGTGGCCGGTGCCGGCACTGGATACGAGTCTGATTTTGTCACGCATGGTTCTTTCTCCTGACTGCTATCTAAGATGGCCCGATGGGCGATCTCTTTGTTCTTGCTGTCTGCTTGCCTGAAGCGCTACAGGGCGACGCGGACTAGACCTTTTCGCCGCGGCCACGGATGTCGGCCAGGACGGTGTCGATACCCTTTTTGTCGATAAGGCGCATGCCGCTGGCGGTAACACGCAGGCGCACAAAGCGGTTTTCGCTCTCCACCCAAAAACGATGTGAGTGCAGGTTGGGCAGGAAACGGCGACGCGTCTTGTTATTCGCGTGCGATACGTTGTTGCCAGTGGTGGGGCGTTTTCCCGTCACCTGACAGACTTTAGCCATGATCGATCTCCAGAAATCTATAAATTCGTATGAATATTACAAGGTCGCAGCCACACGGGCGGATGCCCGGTCGCGAGAACGGCGCATTAGACCAGATTTTGTCCGGCGAGTCTAGC
Source organism: Gammaproteobacteria bacterium (assembly GCA_032250735.1). Lineage (NCBI taxonomy): Bacteria > Pseudomonadati > Pseudomonadota > Gammaproteobacteria > Gammaproteobacteria bacterium. Next base: position 110,552 of record JAVVEP010000004.1, on the reverse strand, counting down.
CCGAGCCATGCCCTATATGAAATGAATCCGCAGGGGGCTGGCCTGTCATGCGCTGCTGCCGGGGGGTATACTGCGCGCCCATTGATTTTTAGCCAGAGGATTTTCCTATGAGTGCCAGCGAACTGCGTCCCAGCGGACGTTCCTCCGACCAGCTTCGCCCCATCACATTTACCCGTAATTACACCAAGCATGCCGAGGGATCGGTGCTGGTGGAGTTCGGTGATACCAAGGTGTTGTGCACCGCCAGTATCGAAAAGGGCGTGCCGCGCTGGTTGAAGGGCAAGGGCCAGGGCTGGGTGACGGCGGAATACGGCATGTTGCCGCGCTCCACCGGCAGCCGCATGGGCCGCGAGGCGGCGAGCGGCCGGCAGGGTGGGCGCACCATGGAGATCCAGCGCCTGATCGCCCGCTCGCTGCGGGCGGTGGTGAATCTGGAGGCCCTGGGCGAGCGCAACATCGTGGTCGATTGTGACGTGATCCAGGCCGACGGCGGTACCCGCACCGCGTCCATCACGGGCGGATTTGTGGCCCTGGCCGACGCCATGCAGGGGCTGGTGGATGGGGGCAAGATCAAGAAAAACCCCATCATCGGCCAGGTGGCCTCGGTGTCGGTGGGGATCTACAACGGTGTGCCGGTGCTGGATCTGGATTATGCCGAGGACTCCAACGCCGAGACCGACATGAACGTAGTGATGAACGACGCCGGCGCCTTCATCGAGGTGCAGGGCACCGCCGAGGGCCACGCCTTCCGCCAGGAAGAGCTGAACGCGATGCTGGCCCTGGCGAAATCCGGCATCGCTGAGCTCATCGAGCACCAGAAAGACGTGCTGTCGGCGTGAGCAAACCAGCGGCAGCGGCAAAGGTGGTGCTGGCCAGCAGCAATAAGGGCAAGCTGCGGGAGATCAATCACATCATCGCCGGCCTGGGTATGGAGGCCCTGCCGCAGTCCGACTTCGGGGTGCCGGATGCCGACGAGACCGGACTGAGCTTTGTTGAAAATGCCCTTCTCAAGGCTCGCCATGCGGCGCGGCTCACCGGCCTGCCGGCCATCGCCGATGATTCCGGGCTGGAGGTGGATGCGCTCAACGGCGCGCCTGGCATCTACTCCGCCCGCTACGCCGGTGTCGGGGCCAGCGATGCCGACAATGTGCACAAGCTGCTGTCGGCGCTAAAGGACGTGCCCGAGGCCGGGCGCACGGCACGCTACCAGTGTCTGCTGGTATTCATGGCCCATGCGGAGGATCCGACCCCGCTGATCTGCCAGGGCAGCTGGGAGGGCCGCATCCTGTTCGCGCCGCAGGGTGAGAACGGCTTCGGTTACGATCCGGTGTTTTGGGTGCCCGGCGAACAGTGCTCGGCGGCCGAGCTGCCGCCGGAGGTGAAGAATCGCCTCAGCCATCGCGGCCAGGCGTTGAACCGGCTGCTCGCGGCCCTCGCGCTGGAGCGCTAGCCCGCCATCTTGAAAGAGCACTAGCCGAACAGACCCATCTGAAACAGTAGCAGGACCGCCGCGGTCAAGGCGGAGGCGATCATGATGGTGACGACAAGCAGGGCAACGATAGGGCGCATAGGCTGTGGGCTTCAGTGTTTGGGGGTGATGTGCAGGGGTGCATTGCAGGCCGGGCAGTAGGTCCAGCGGGGTAATTCGTCTTTGGCCTCCAGCCGGAGGGTGATCGTTGCCTTGCAGCTGGGACAGTCGCCGCTGACGTGATCACGCCGGTGGGTCGTCTTATAGGTGCGATAGGCCACCCACGGTCCGGCGAGCAAAAAGCCCGGCACCAGTACCCAGTGGGCGAAGATGATGGGCAGGGAGACCGCCGCCAGCAACCAGAACAGCCCCAGTTTGAGCAGGCCACGCCTGATGCGGTCACGGTGATCAAACCACGTGGTCTGCAGCTTTCCCGCTGCGGCATGCGCCGCGTTATCGTTGATGCAGACCGAGGTGTGTTCGAGATTGGGCATGGTGTTGTGTTGTGTTGTGATGTGTGGGGCTGGGTGATCAGAGACACCGAATTCTGACTTTGCGGTGCCGTTTAATCAAGTCGACATCCCTCGGACAATCGTTCGCTCGCTGGCGTGGTGAATCTTGAGCGCGCAACCGGCATGGGCTACGGTGTTAGTAAGGGTAGGCAACGCAGGTTGGCAAAAAAGGGATCGACAGTGAATAAACTAGTACGCGGGCTGGGTTGGGGTATTGGCATTGCGCTGGCGGTGATCGCGACGGCGATGCTGGGCATCATCCTGTTTGTCGATCCCAATGACTTCAAGGATGACATCACCCAGGCCGTAAAGGACGCCACCGGCCGTGAGCTGGTGCTGACGGGGGATATCGAGTTGTCGGTGTTCCCCTGGTTGGGCCTGACCCTCGGCACAGCCCGGCTGAGCAATGCGCCCGGGTTTGACGCGGAGGATTTTGCCCGCGTCGCATCAGTCGACATCCGGGTGAAGCTGTTGCCGCTGCTGAAACAGCGTGTCGAGATGAAAACGCTACAGCTGCACGGTCTGCAGGTGAATCTGAGCCGGGCCAGAGACGGCCGTAGTAACTGGGATGATCTGCTGGCCGCGCCGGATCCCGCCAGTAGCGCCGTGCATGGCGGGGTATCGCCGCTGGCGGCGCTGGCCATTGGCGGCGTAAATATTGAGGACGCGCAGATTCACTGGGACGATCGCCAGGCGGGCCAGCGGATCGATGTGGAAAAATTTAATCTGCGCACCGGCGCCATCGCGCCGCGCCTGCCCATCGACATCCGCTTATCGACCCAGCTTAGTGTGTCGGAGCCCGCGCTACAGACACCGGTAACCATGCAGGCGCAGCTGACGCTTGATCCGGAGTCGCAACGCTATCGGCTCGAAGGCCTGGACCTGTCGCTGAATCTACACAGCGAGCTGCTGCCGGTCTCGCCCCTGGCGGTCGGCCTGACGGCAGATGCTGAGGCCGACCTTGCGCCACAGGCGCAGCCTATGTTGAAGGTGACCGCGCTACAGTTGCGCACACTGGGCGTGACGGCCAACGGGACGATGCAGCTGCAGCAAGATGCAGTTATGTCGCAGGCCAAAGGCGAGCTGTCGGTGGCGACCTTTTCACCGCGTGAGCTGCTCAAGGCGCTGGGTATCGCGCCGCCGGAAACGGCGGACGCCGGGGTGTTGGACAAGGCATCGGCGAAGCTGGCCTTTGTCGGGTCGCCGCAGGCGCTGGCGGTCAATGGGCTGGAACTGTTGCTGGACGACAGCAAGCTGACCGGCAGCCTGCAGGTGAAAGATTTTTCCCGGCCGGCGATAAGTTTTGATGTTGCGCTGGACGGCATAGACGCCGATCGTTATTTGCCGCCAGCCACAGATGCGCCACCGCCAAGCCCGTCGGCCGCGGTTGTCGCCAGCACACAGTTACCGTTAGAGTTGTTGCGCGAGCTGGATGTAAAGGGTGACCTGCGGGTCAATAAGTTGGTGATTTCCAGAGCGCATATTTCGGATATCGTTTATGGCATAACGGCAAAAGGCGGGCAGATTCGGCTGTCGCCGGCGCAGGCCAATCTGTATCAGGGCCGGTACAGCGGCAATATCGCGCTGGATGTGCGCAAGGACACGCCGGTATTGTCCGCCGATGAAAAGCTCAGCGAGGTGCATGTCGGTCCGCTGCTGAAAGACATGCTGGGGGATGACAAGGCCTCCGGCACCGCCAGCCTGATGGCGAAGGTCTCCGCAAACGGCCTCACGCCGGAGGCGATCCTGCAGAGCCTGAATGGCACCGCCAGTTTCCAGCTGGCGGACGGTGCCGTGAAAGGCGTGAATCTCGGACAGTTGATTCGCGAGGCCTACGCCAGGATCAAAGGCAAGCCGGCGCCGCCGAAAACCACCAATGTCACGGATTTTGCCGCCATGTCGGGTAGCGTGGATATTCGCAACGGGGTTTTGCATAACCAGGATTTGCAGGCCAAGTCGCCGCTTCTGCGTATAGCGGGCAGGGGTAAGGTCGATCTGCCGCGGCAGAAAATCGATTACCTATTAAATACCTCTATCGTCGAAACCGATCAGGGACAGGCCGGGGAAGATCTGTCCGAGCTAAAGGGCCTGACGATCCCGGTCAAAATCACCGGCAGCTTTGACCAGCCGAAGTTCGCCCTCGACCTGCAGCCGATAATAAAGGCCAGGGCAGAGGAAAAACTCAAGCGCCAAAAGGCCAGGCTCGAAGAAAAGGCCGACAAGAAGCTGGATGAAAAGAAGGATGAGCTGAAAAAGAAGGCGGAAGATGCGCTGAAAGACAAATTGAAAAGGCTTTTTTGAGCGTGCCGCCAGCAACGGATTTTTCGCAGTCGGTGCTGCAATGGTTTGATCGGCATGGCCGGAAACACCTGCCCTGGCAGCAGGACCGTAGCTGCTATCGGGTATGGGTGTCGGAGATCATGCTGCAGCAGACCCAGGTGGCGACCGTGATCCCCTACTTCGAGACCTTCATGGCGCGCTTTCCCACCCTCACCGAGCTGGCCGATGCGCCGCTCGATGCCGTGCTGAGCCTGTGGTCGGGGCTCGGTTATTATGCCCGTGCACGCAACCTGCACAAGGCGGCGCAAAAGGTGCGTGATGAGCACGCTGGAGTTTTTCCGGTCCACCTTGATGAGGTGCTGGCGCTTCCGGGCATCGGTCGCTCCACGGCCGGGGCCATCCTCTCGCTGGCCCTGAATCAACACCATCCGATATTGGACGGCAATGTGAAGCGCGTCCTGGCGCGGGTGTTCAGGGTAGAGGGCTGGCCGGGGAAATCGGCTGTTGCCGAGCGCCTGTGGGCATACGCCAAGCAACACACGCCAACACAGCGGGTGGCCGATTTTAATCAGGCGATGATGGATCTGGGTGCCGCGGTGTGCACGCGGACTCGACCGCGTTGCGAGGCCTGTCCGCTACAGCAAAACTGTGTGGCCTTTGCCGGGCAGTGCCAGGCAGACTATCCCGGCAAAAAATCCGCCAGGACGATTCCCGTGCGGGAAATCCAAATGCTGTTAGTGACCAACGCGGCGAACGAGGTGTTGCTGCAACGCCGCCCGCCAACCGGTATCTGGGGTGGGCTGCTCAGTCTGCCCGAGGTGCCGGTGGGCAGTGATGTGTCCCGCTGGTGTGAAAAAAATCTGGGTCTTGCCGTCCATGAGCAGACCCGCTGGCCGGTCATGCGACACACCTTCAGCCACTTTCATCTCGATATCACGCCGGTGCTGGTGACAATGGAGCCGGTGAAGAAAACATCGACGATGAGCAATAACCTTACGATGTCTGTCATGGAAGGCGCGGAATGGGTTTGGTATAAAGGCTGCGCCGATGCGGGTGGTCTGCCGGCACCGGTCACCCGGCTGTTGCAACAGGCGAATATCAGCGGCGACAAAAAATAATGCGCGATCCGTTCAGGCCAGCAATCAATAATCGCGGTGAAACATCGCCTTCACTCCAGAATGCGCTTCACTTCAAAATGCACAAAAGGAAAAACACCATGAGTAAAACGGTACATTGCGTCAAGCTGGGCAGAGAGGCCGAGGCCCTCGATCGCGCACCTTTGCCGGGAGACATCGGCCAACGCATATTGAACAATGTCTCCAAGGAGGCCTGGCAGCTGTGGATGGCGCATCAAACCATCCTGATCAATGAAAATCGTCTATCCCTGATCGATCCGAAGGCGCGGGAATTTCTGCAGGCAGAAATGGAAAAGTTTCTGTTCGGTGGCGGCAGTGAAATGCCGGCAGGTTTTAACCCGCCGCAATAGATAATGTATCCGCCGCGTGTATTGAGCGTCTCAGGGAAAATCTTTCAGGCAGCATGTTCCCGTCGTAGCGGAACAGCGATGAGGAATTCGGGCTAGGAGTCTGTCGGACTATGGAAGAATCTACTGCGCTGATGGGAAATCGGCCCATTTTTCCGATCATTTTCGTTAAATAGACCCACTATTCTCCTCAAATGATCGAAAAAATGGACTCGATTTCCCACCATGCTCGCTACGATTCCCATAGTCCGACAGGCTCCTAGCCCTGTCGTTCATATTTTTTCAGCAGGATGCCCTCATCACCACAGCAGGAGGCGGCGCACTGCTTCACGGTGTGCACGGCCAGCGGGTCGTCGTCCAGATAGGCGGCGACGGGCAGGTTGGTGTCGGCGCAGTCGCAACCCTTGTCGTCATACAGATAGACGTTCTGCAGGCCGGCGCGGCGGCCGATTTCGGCGGCGCTATGCAGGGTCTCGGTGGGCGTTGCGGGCAGGTCGGACAGTTTGTAGGCCGGGAAAAACTTGGTGATGTGCCAGGGACTGTCCGCCCCCAGGTGATCGCGAATCCAGCCGGCGATGTTGGCCAGTTCGTCGAGGTCATCATTTTTGCCGGGGATGATGTTGGTGCGTACCTCCACATGCATGCCCAGCTGTTTGGCCCGGGCGATGCTGCCCAGCACATCTTTCACGGTGGCCACGGGACAGATGTCTTTGTAGAACGCATCGCTGAGGCTTTTGATATCCGAGCACAGTACGTCGACGTGGGCGGCCATGGCCTCCAGGGCCTCGTCGGTGATAAAGCTGTTGGAGACGTACACCGTGTACAGGCCGGCCTGGCGCGCCAGCCTCGATACGTCGATCACATACTCCAGCCATACCGCCGGTTCCGAATAGGTAAAGGCGATGCCATCGACGCCATGGCGCAGCGCGGCATCCACCAGCTTCTGCGGACTGACGTAGGCGGCGGTGGACTGCCCCTGCGCCAGCTCGTCCAGTGCGCTCACCCCCCAGGAGATCTCCAGGTTGTGGCAGCCGCCGCAGCGGAAGTTGCAGCCGTAACTGCCGATCGACATGACCTTTGTGCCGGGGCGGAAGTGTTTGACGGGTTTGTCTTCGATGGGGCCGATGTCGATGGCCGAGAGGATGCCGTAGCTGAGGTTGTACAGGGTGCCGTGCCGGTTGACGTGGGCCTGACAGAAGCCGCGCTGGCCGTGGGACAGCTTGCAGCGCCACAGGCACAGGTCGCACTGCGTGGTGCCATTGGCGTGACGCGTTTGCAGTCTGGTTTCGACCAGGCGGTACTGGTTGTCGTCGAAATTTGAATCGGGCGTTTTGTGCATCATGGGCTCGGCGGTGTTGGGAGATGTGGGTGGGTTTTGGGCAATTGTAGCCTGATTGATGCAGTCTGGGCTTGACTCAATGCGGGTCAGCCGCTTTAATACGCATCCCTGATGGCTGGATAGCTCAGTCGGTAGAGCAGAGGATTGAAAATCCTCGTGTCCCTGGTTCGATTCCAGGTCCGGCCACCATCTTTCATTGTCTATGCCCGGTAATTTCCCCGATATCGCTTTCTGATTGCCCGTATTGATGGCCCTGCTGGCGTCTATGCGGCTGCAACGGCGTTGCGCTGCGTGAAAACGGCGTACTTGGGTCCACCAAACTCCCTTGTTTTCACGTAGCGCGCCTTGTTTTGCTCGCAAATCGACGACCTCGCTACGGCCGTCGATTTTTTCACTGGCTCTGAGGCGCGGAGCGATCAAGCTCGGCGACATCAACACACAGAATGACCGGGTCTACCTCCAGGTATCGCTGCTGGGTGTTAGCGCGTTGCTTATGCAGGGCCTGGGCGTTTCGGTGCGTCAGCGCGCCGGCAGACGTGCTAGTCTTGCGGCTGATTTTTGAGGAGCGGTTGATCTATGGCGGGACCCTTTTATGCAGCCGCATTCACCTTTGTGTTGATGCTGGCGGCGATCTACTGGCATCGGCAGCGCCGTTTTCACATCACCGTGATGGTGTCGGTAATGTTATTCGATATCGGCATGCCGTTTTATCTGGTGGCAACGCGTGACTGGAAGACGCGGCTGCTGGATGACGGCGATATTCTGTCCTTCGGGGTGTGGATGCACTTTGGGCTTCTCATTACCCTGTACGTGTTGTACGTGATCCAGGTGCAGACAGCCCTGAAACTGCTGCGCGCGAGCAAACAGGGGGAGGGTGCCGATGCGGTGGAGGCGATCCACCGTGAACATCGGGCGCAGGGCATGGGGATTTTGGTGGCGCGCGCGCTGGTGATCCTCACGGGCGCGATGCTGGCAGATCCGGCTGCCGCAAGCGAATGGGCACTGCGTAACCTGCATCAATAAGCGCAGGCCTGTCCGACGGGCCAGAAAATAGACGGCACAAAAAAGGCGGGGTCCTAGGACCCCGCCTTTTTTAGCGCTATTCCTAGCCCTTTTTCTTGGCCTCGATCAGTTGCTCGATGCGCGGCGCCAGCACCAGCTCCATGGCAAAACCCATCTTGCCGCCGGGTACCACGATGGTGTTGGGGCGTGACATGAACGAACCGTTGATCATGTTCAGCAGATAGGGAAAGTCCACGCCATTGTGATCGCGAAAACGGATGACAATGAAGCTCTCGTCAGGGGTGGGGATGTCGCGGGCGATGAAGGGGTTGGAGGTGTCGACCGTCGGCACGCGCTGGAAGTTGATGTCGGTGCGTGAGAACTGCGGCGTGATGTAATGCACGTAGTCGTCCATACGGCGCAGGATGGTGTCGACGATGGCCTCGGCGGAGTAGCCGCGCTGGGCGTTGTCGCGGTGGATTTTCTGGATCCACTCCAGGTTGACGATGGGTACCACGCCGACCAGCAGGTCGGTGTGTGAGGCAACGTCCACCTCGCCATCCACGGCACCGCCGTGCAGGCCTTCATAAAACAGCACGTCAGACTCTTCCTGGATCTCTTCCCAGGGGGTGAACTGGCCGGGGGTCAGCGCAGTGTTCAGTCGCGCATTGTGCTCGGCGGCCTCTTCGTCGCTGTGCAGGTAGTAGCGACGGCGGCATCTGCCGGTGTCGCCGTAGGTTTTGAAGGTCTCGGCGATGAGGTCGAAGTGGTTGGATTCAGGTCCGAAGTGGCTGAGCTGTTTGCCTTTGGCGGCAAATTCCTCGATCGCCTGTTTCATCGCGGCCCGGTCGTAGCGGTGAAAACTGTCGCCTTCGACTACCAGCGGGTTGATATTCTTGCGACGGAAAATGTGCTCAAAGGCATTCTTGACCGTGGTGGTGCCGGCGCCGGAAGAACCGGTGACGGCGATGACGGGATGCTTTACGGACATGCTTTTCTCCTCAAACTCTCATTTCTTTCGTAGTAAAAATCATTGTTAAGTCAATTGGTTATAGTCGCCGGTGCGGGCGTGGCGATAACCTGAATCCAGTGTCGACCAGAATGGCGCCGCAGGAGAGCTCCTGTCAGGCTGCGGTCACGAGGGTGCCGCTTGGACGGTGTCTCGATGGTGCTCAGGAGACATGGCGTGGGTGTGCCGCAAAGTCGAAGGGTGGATTCTATCGCGTTCGCCACAGGCAGGGAAGGATTCCCGGCGGGTGCGGCGACCCGGGCGCTACTTATGGATGGCCCTGGCGGTCACGCGGGGGACGGTTACCGAGCAGCTGCTCGACCGAAAAAATCTGCGCGGTTTGTTCATTCTGTCGGGTGGCGTCGGCCACGCTGTATCGGTCCAGCACGGCCAGAAATTCGTTGCCGGCGCGATACAGTACCTCTTTGAGCGCACACACGGCCGTCACGGTACAGGGTTGATTGCTGCTGCTGAAACACTCCACGATATCGAAGTTGGGCTCCATGCGGCGTACCACTTCCCCGACAGAGATCATTTCCGGCGCGCGTGCCAGGCGCATGCCACCGTGTTTGCCGCGGGTGGTGTGGATAAAGTTTTCGGTCGACAGATGATGCACCACCTTGACCAGATGGTTGCGTGAGATGTGATAAAAGTCGGCGATTTCGCTGATGGTGGTCAGCCCATCCCTTTTCTGTGCCAGGTAGATGAGCACACGTAAGGCGTAGTCGGTATGTAGGGTTAATTGCATGGCTGCCTCGGGGGGTCTGTTGGGATCATAGAACAGGAGCGAAGTGCTTGACAATGTGAATGGCATCGTTAAACATATATCCAGCATACATCTATTGAGGCCGGGATGGGGATTTAATGTTCGGCAGTTTTGGGTCGCTATGCTGTTTTTCGATAGGTAACCTGAATTTAATCAGCGGGGTTTGTGACATGCGGCCCCCTAACCGTCGGCTGTCGATAGCCGGCAAAACAGGAGAAGCAAAATGAGTGATTCTTTATTTGATCGAATTGGTGGTGAAGGTGCGGTGGATGCGGCGGTGGATATTTTTTATCGCAAGGTGCTGGCCGATGACCGCATTAGCGAGTTTTTCGACGGCGTCGATATGGACAAGCAGGCCGCCAAGCAGAAGGCATTCCTGACCATGGCCTTTGGCGGTCCGAATAATTATACGGGTGAAGACATGCGCAAAGGCCATGCCCACCTGGTGGCGCGTGGTCTGAACGACAGCCATTTTGATGCGGTGGTGGAAGATCTGGGCAGTACCCTGGCTGAGCTGGGTGTGCCGAATGACGTGATCGGTGAAGTGGCGGCCATTGCCGAAACGACCCGCAACGACGTGCTGGGCAAGTAATCCCTGCAAAAGCCATAATTTCACTAGTAACGGGACGGATGCGTTATGCCTGCGATTGAATTTGAGGGTGGACAATATGAGAGTGAGCCGGGTGAATCGGTGCTCGATTGCCTGACCCGGCATGGCGTATCCGTCAACTATTCCTGCCGGGCGGGCGTCTGCCAGTCCTGCATGATGGTGGCGGTGGAGGGTAAGCCGACGCCAGTCTCTCAGTTGGGCATTCGGGAGACACTCAAGGCGCAGGACCATTTTTTGATCTGTTCCTGCGTGCCGGAAACCGATATGACGGTGGCCGTCCCCGATCGCGCAGGCAGTCTGTTTGAGACGACGGTGGTGTCGCTGGACAGGCTCAGCGCCGATGTGATCCGCCTGCGTCTGGCGCGACCGGAAAATTACGACTATCGGCCGGGCCAGTTTCTCAACCTCACCAATGCTGCCGGGATCAGTCGCAGTTATTCCCTGGCCAGCGTGCCTGAGCTCGACGATTTTCTGGAGCTACAGATTCGCATTGTGCCGGATGGACAGGTCAGCAGCTGGGTGGCCAACGGTCTGCAGGTGGGCGATAGCGTGACCATCAGCCAGTCGGCGGGCGAGTGCAGTTATGTACCGGGTCGGGAACAGCAGTCTTTACTGCTGGTGGGCACCGGTACCGGACTGGCGCCGTTGGTCGGCATCGCGCGTGATGCGTTACGCCAGGGGCACGCCGGCCCCATCCACCTCTATCACGGCAGCAGTGCCGTCGAGGGCCTGTATCTGGTGGATGAACTGTCCGCCATGGACAGGGTGCATGAAAACTTTCAGTACTACCCCTGTGTCTCTCGCGGCGCGGTGCCGGACGGGGTGCGTGCAGGACGTGCGGCAGATCTGGTGTTACAGGATTTTGCCAAGCTGCCGGGCTGGCGGGCCTTCTTGTGTGGCCGTGAAGACATGGTAAAGGGTCTGCAGAAAAAGATCTTTCTGGCGGGCGCCTCGATGCAGGATATTTTTGCGGATCCCTTCATTGAAGCAAAGGATTGAAACAATTAAGAGTTGAGGCTAAGGACTGAGAGCCTGTGAAAACCGACGTCCATAGTAGGCCAGCAGTTTTTCACAGGCTCTCTTTATTACAGGCTCTCTTTATTACAGGCTCTCTTTATTACAGGCTCTCTTTATTACAGGCT
>JAVVEP010000004.1:0-98841 GCA_032250735.1 Gammaproteobacteria bacterium | reverse complement strand
GGCTCTCTTTATTACAGGCTCTCTTTATTACAGGCTCTCTTTATTACAGGCTCTCAGTGCAGGGGTTGCTGGAACTCCACCATCACCATGTTTTCCATCCAGGTGAAGGCCTCTTCCAGGCCGGGCTGATTAAACAGCACCATCAGCACTACCCACTTGACCTGATCCAGGTCAATCTCGTCGGATTCCAGCGCCATGATGCGGTCGATGACCAGCTCACGACTGGCACCGTTCAGGACACCCATCTGTTCCAGGAACATCAGAAAGCCACGGCACTCGACGTCCAGCTTTTCCTCTTCAAGGGGATTGTAGACCCGGATGGAGTGACTGGTGAGGGCGGGGCGTGCATTGAAACCGGCCTCTTGAAGGACGGCCAGGTCTTCTAGCCAGGTGAAGGCCTTGTTGATCTCGGTGCTGAGAAAGCCGGCCTCCATGAGCTGATGTTTGAGAGTTTCAGGATCCCCATTCATCGTGGCTTCATCATCCATGTAGTTCTCGAACAGATACATCAGTACGTCGAGTACGTCTTCTTTCATGGCTACCTACTATCTCGTTTGTGTGTTGTGTGACAGGACAGATCGGTTCAGATTTGTGCCTGTGCCAGCTACCCGACGCGACTGAATAAGCCACCGCTTGAGGTTACGATTCCCTGTAACTCTAGTGTCAACAGCATGGAGGAAACGGTCTCTGGCGTCAATCCGCTGCGCTCTACCAGGGTGTCTATAGATGTGGGTTCAAAACCCATATTTTCAAGTAAGGGAGGGTAAACAGGAGTGGTGTCGTTTTCGACACCAGGGTCGGCGATGGCGTTGGGGGACGCGTGGGCGGGAGAGGGCGCGATCAGGTGGAGAAGCTCATCGAGAATATCCGAAATCTGGCCGGTGAGTTTTGCGCCCTGCTGGATCAGGTAATGGCCGCCCTGGGAGAGTGGGTTGTAAATCGAGCCGGGGATGGCAAAGACCTCGCGGCCCTGCTCGGCGGCCAGGCGGGCGGTGATCAGTGAGCCGCTCTTGAGGGCGGCCTCCACCACCACGGTGCCCACGCTGAGCCCGCTGATGATGCGGTTGCGGCGGGGAAAATTGCTGGCGACGGGGGGTGTGCCTGGGGCGAATTCGCTGACGATAGCCCCCCGTTCGAGGATGTTGTGCGCCAGTTCGCGATGGCGGGCGGGATAGATACGGTCCAGCCCGGTGCCGGCAACGGCGATGGTGTGGCCGCCAGCATCCAGTGCACCCTGGTGGCAGGCGCCATCGATACCGAGTGCCAACCCGCTGGTGATGGTGAAGCCGTTATTGCTCAGGCTCTGGGCAAAGTCGTGGGCAATCTGCCGGCCGCCTGCGCTGGGGTTGCGGCTGCCGACCATGGCGAGCTGGGTCTGATTCAGCAGGTTCGGATCGCCGCGGACATAGAGCACCGGCGGCGGATCGGGAATCTCTTTCAGTAATGCGGGGTAACGTGGGTCGGTAAGGGAGAGGATGTGGCGCTCACGGCCGTCGGCCCAGGCCAGAATCTTGTCGACGGCATACCAGTCCGGTGATTGCAGATAGGCGCGCACCGCAGTAGGGAGTTTGGGCTCGGTAAGTCGGGCGCCGCGCGGGCCGAACAGCGTCGGCAGATCGGGAACCTGTTCAAGGATGCGAAGGAATCGAGTGGTGCCGATGCCGGGGGCCTGGAGCAGGGCCAGCCAGTGGCGGAGGTTGTCGCAGTGAGCGGGTTCAGGGTTCGGTAACGGTGCGTTGCCGATAAGGCGTGAATTGTGCAAACGGTGGCCCCTCCCTGGGCCAGGCGTAACAGACTGCTGGGTTAGGGATTACGCACTCCGTCATAGACCGCCATGTCGCGATCAGACTCCATTACCAGGGCATAGCTGATGCGGTCGAAGGTGCGATAGACCAGCACGATACCCGCGCGTTCGTCCGGCAGGGTTACCGTCTCGCCACGTTTTTTGCTGTTGTAGTCACGCACCTCTTTGCCCTGTTGAAAGACCGCCAGTACGTGGCCGACTTCGAGGCCGTCCTGATTGCCCTTATTCACGACCACGGTCTGAAATTGACCGATGCGGGAGACGCCATCGATGACGGAGATGATCTGTCCCTCGATGGGGGTTTCCGGCGGGCGAGGAATAAAGGCCTGGTCCAGGCCGCTGGCCTTTTTCGGCACCAGCCGATCGCCGATGATGGTTTCGCGGGTAGAGTCCTGTACCCGTAGTGTCGAAGGGTCGCCAAAATCCTCAACCTTGGCGTCGGCGACGTGCAGGGCCTCATAGCCCAGAATGTCGCCGGGTTTTGCGCCGGGGTTGCGATAGGCCTTGCCGATGCGCAGCACCACATAGGTCGAATTGGGGTCCTCGCCGGGAATCAGGCCGCGGGCGTAGATGCGGTCACCGGAGCCGGACATGATCCGGGTGTCCTTGCCGGAGATGATGTAACCCGCATTGTCGATTTCACGTTGACTCAAGACCCGGGGCTCACCCAGGAATTGTTGGATGGCATCCAGTGGAATGCTGGCGACCGGCGTGTCGACGCGGGTGGCGCGGATCTCGGGCGACATTTTTACGGTAGCCTGACCACGGCTGACGCGCAGGATGGGTTTGCCCTGGGCATCGTATTCGAGATAGACCACGTCACCGGGATAAATCAGGTGGGGATTTTTGATCTGCGGGTTGTAGCTCCAGACCTCGGGCCACTTCCAGGGGCTTTCCAGAAAGTGCGCCGAAATATCCCACAACGTATCGCCTTTGACGACCGTGTATTTGTCCGGATGATTGGCTTTTAGTTTAATGGTGTCGGCAAATACCGAACTGTTTCCCGTCATGGCGATGGCCAGAGCAAGGATGATCAAACCCAGATATTTTGGTAAAGATATCTCTTTCATCGACACGATGATCCCTCTGGTTGACGGTTTGCTCGAGTGTAGACGAATCATATGTCAGACTCCAGTGAAGCGTAATAGAATTAATAGGATAGAAGTCAATCTTCAGCCTGATTTGAAACGGCGATTATGTCTGTTTTTTAGGCATCTCCACTGACGTGCCTGGTGATACCGGATATAATATCGGCAGGTTTAATCATATCTTTTGCCCCGTGTCACAAATTTGAAAGAGATCACATGTCGATACTGAACATATTGCACTTCCCCGACCCCAGACTGCGCCAAAAGGCGGAGCTGGTCGCGGTGGTTGACGACGACGTTCGCCAGCTGGTCGATGATATGTTCGAGACCATGTACGACGCACCGGGTATCGGCCTGGCGGCGGTGCAGGTGAATGTGCTGAAACGGGTGATCACCATCGATATTTCCGAGGACAGGAGCGAGCCGCACTGTTTTATCAATCCCGAAATCGAGCAGCGTAGCGGGGCCGAGGAGATGGAGGAGGGCTGCCTGTCGGTGCCGGGGATTTACGACATGGTGTCGCGGGCGGACACGGTCACCGTGCGTTATCTGGATCGCAACGGCAAGCACACGCAGCTGGAGGCGCAGGGCCTGCTGGCGGTGTGCATACAGCATGAAATAGACCATCTCGACGGCAAACTGTTTGTGGACTACCTGTCGGAGCTAAAGCGCAAGCGTATCCGCAAAAAGATGGAGAAGCTGCGCCTGCACACCCTGTAAGCGCGTCAGCGAGCGGCCTCGCCGTTTCGCATCACGCGATGCAACTCTATGCACCAATCAAATGAAGGGATCCCCATGGCGTCTGGCCTGAAAATCATCTTTGCCGGTACGCCGGAATTTGCCGCCACGAGCCTGGCGGCCCTGCTGGACTCGGAACATGAGGTGCTGGCGGTTTATACCCAGCCGGATCGCCCCGCCGGGCGTGGCCGCAAACTCACCGCCAGTCCGGTGAAGGCGCTGGCGCAGGCGCATCAGCTGCCGGTCATGCAGCCGGTGAGCCTGCGCGACGCAGGCGTGCAGCAGGAGCTGGCCGACCGGGACGCCGATGTGCTGGTGGTGGTGGCCTACGGGCTGATACTGCCCAGGCCGGTGCTCGACGCGCCACGTCTGGGCTGCGTCAATGTGCATGCCTCCCTGCTGCCGCGCTGGCGGGGGGCGGCGCCAATCCAGCGGGCGATTCTGGCGGGGGACGAGGAGACGGGGATCACCATCATGCAGATGGACGAGGGGCTGGACACCGGCGCGATGCTGCACCGGGCCCGCTGTCCGATTGCGACCGCCGACACCGCCGAAACCCTGCACGACCGATTGGCGCAGCTGGGCGCAAAGGCCCTGCTCGACACCCTGGGTCGGCTCGCAGTGGGCGACACCGCGGCGGTGGCCCAGGACGAGGCGCGCGCCTGTTATGCCGAGAAGCTGCAAAAGTCGGAGGCACAAATCGACTGGCAGCAGTCTGCCCAACAGCTGTCGCGCACCGTGCGCGCCTTCAACCCCTGGCCGGTGGCCTTTACCCCGATGGGCGACAAAACCCTGCGCATCTGGCTGGCGCAGGCGTTGCCGGCCGATACCGACGCGATCCCCGGAACGGTGCTGGCCGAGTCGCGGGAGGGCATCGACGTGGCGACGGGGGATGGCATCCTGCGGGTGCAGCAACTGCAACTGCCCGGCGGCAAGGTGCTCAGTGCGGAGCAGTTTCTCAGCGCACACAGCATGCGGGGCAGCCGGCTCGGCTGAAGGCCCGGGGCGTGAGCGATAAAATACCGGCGGCCAGTGATGCCGTCGATCAGACCCAAGTCAGAAAACGAAACCGACCCGATATGAATGCCGCAAAACCGAACCCGCGAGCGATTGCCGCGCGCATCATCGCCCAGGTGATGGTCGATGGCCGCTCGCTGTCGCGCGCCCTGGAGGCGCTGCCGCCGGCCGCGACCGAGGACCGGGCGCTGATCCAGGAGGTGGCCTATGGCGTCCTGCGCGAGTACCACCGCCTGTCGCGGCTGGTGGCGGCCTTGCTGAAAAAACCCCTCAAGGAAAAGGATGGCGATGTGCAGGCGCTGCTGTTGCTGGGCCTGTATCAGTTGATGTCGATGCGGGTGCCGGATCATGCCGCCGTGTCAGAGACGGTGGCGGCCACCGCGGCGCTGAAAAAGCCCTGGGCGCGGGCGCTGGTGAATGGCGTGCTGAGGAGTTTTCAGCGCCAGGGTGAGGGGTTGCTGGCAGACGTCCAGCAGACAGAGGAGGGGCGGTGGTCGCATCCGCAGTGGCTGATCGATGCCCTGCGCCAGGCCTGGCCGGATGACTGGCAGGCGGTGTTGACGGCGAATAATCAGCGCCCTCCGATGAGCCTGCGGGTGAATCTGGGCGCGGCCGGAGCGGGTTCGACCGACGACTATCTGGCCGAGCTGGTGGCGCGCGGGATCGCGGCGCACGGATCGATGCTCACGCAGGGCGCCATTGTGCTCGGCGAGGCGCAGGATGTGACGCAGCTGCCGGGATTTGCAGAGGGGCGGGTCTCGGTGCAGGATGAGGCGGCCCAGCAGGCCGCCAGGCTGATGGCGCTGACGGAGGGGCAGCGGGTGCTGGACGTCTGCGCGGCACCCGGCGGCAAGACCGCGCACATGCTGGAGCTGGCCGAGGTGGAGATGGTGGCAGTGGATGTCGATGCCGAGCGCCTGACGCGCGTGCAGGAGAATCTGCGGCGGCTGGGGAAGTCGGCGCAGTGTGTGGTCGGTGATGCGCGCCAGCCGGAGGCGTGGTGGGACGGGCGGGCCTTTGACCGCATCTTGCTGGATGCGCCCTGTTCCGCCACGGGGGTGATCCGCCGTCACCCGGACATCAAGCTGCTGCGCCAGCCGGCCGACATCGACGGCCTGGTCGCCGTGCAGGCGCAGATCCTGGATGCGATCTGGCCCTTGCTGAAGCCGGGCGGTATGCTGCTGTATGCCACCTGTTCGGTGTTGCCGCAGGAGAATGCACAGCAGATCGCCGCCTTTCTTGCGCGGCAGCCCGCTGCGCGGCATAAGATGCTGACGGTGGAATGGGGGCGAGCAGTGGAATTCGGGCGACAGGTGTTGTCCGGCACAGCAGGTATGGACGGATTCTATTACGCATGTTTGGAGAAGAAATCTTAACGCCGGGCGGCATGCAGTCCCTGTGTGCAGGCCTGCGATCAAGGGCCAGATTGCTGCAATGGGCGCTGGTCGGATTGTGCCTGTCTGCGAACGCGATCGCTGCGGCGCCGGCGCATTTTGTGGTGCGCGACGCGAAAACGGTGTTGTCAGGCGAGATCTATCACCTGGAGGCAAGGCTCGAATACCAGCTTAGCGAAGTGGCGGTGGCCGCGCTGGAGAATGGTGTATCCCTGACCCTGGTACTGGATATCGAAGTGTATTCGCCAAGTCGTTATCTGTGGGACGACGTCATCGCCACTCTCGAACAACGATACGAGATTCAGTATCACGCCCTGTCCGAGCAGTATTTATTGCGCAATCTCAATAGCGGATCACAATTCATCTATTCATCGTTAGACGATGCGCTGGATGCGATGGGTAACATTAACCGCATACCCATTTTGGACGCGCATTTACTGGAGCAGAATCAGCGTTACAAGGTGAGGGTCCGGTCGCGCCTGGATCTGCCCAGCCTGCCAGTGCCGTTGCAGTTAAAGGCCTACGTATCGAGTGACTGGTGGTTAAGCAGTGGTTGGTATTCATGGGACCTGTGAATTGTGTTGAAAGGTATTTTGTAATCCATGGCTAGACTTCTGGTATGGCTGCGGCGGATGTCCACCAGCGTGGTGCCGGTAATCGTGATGGGCATTTTTATGCTCGGCTCTTTGTGGTTGCTCAGCGCGGCGATGGAAAATTCAGGCCAGTTCGGCCGCATGCACGTGGTGCTGGTGGTGGTAAATGTCATCGGCCTGGTGGTGCTGGTGGGCCTGATCGGGGTCGATGCCGTACGTCTGGTGCGTCAGTATCGCCGCGCGGCTACCGGCTCACGATTAACCGTTAGACTGGTGGCGATTTTTGTGGTGATGGCCATGGTGCCAGTGGTGATCGTGTTTTATTTTTCGCTGGGTTTTTTGCAGCGCGGTATCGATAGCTGGTTTGATGTACGCATCGAGCGCGCCATGGATGATGCGCTTGAACTGAGTCGTTCATCGCTGGATATGCGCATGCGCGACAGGCTGAACCAGACGCGCATGATGGCCGAGAGACTGCAGGGTGTGTCAGACACGATGGCATTGTTTAACCTGAACGAGCTGCGGGATGCGAGTCATGCCAGCGAGCTGATCCTGCTGACGGCGAACGGTCGGGTGATCGCCTC
The DNA here is from genome assembly GCA_032250735.1 of Gammaproteobacteria bacterium. NCBI lineage: Bacteria > Pseudomonadati > Pseudomonadota > Gammaproteobacteria > Gammaproteobacteria bacterium. The sequence goes on along the minus strand of JAVVEP010000004.1, from coordinate 91,623 downwards.
CTCCAGCACCAATGCCTCGATTATTCCGCAGAAACCGAATACCGCAACACTGTCCCAGGTGCGTGAGCAGGGTAACTACGTCGGTTTGGCGCCGATTGAGGGCCTGGGGCTGCATGTGCGGGTGGCGGTGCAGATTGATGCGCCCGGTATGACGGATGACCCGCGGGTATTGTTTTCGCTTTTCCCGATGGATGCGCGTGTCAGCGTGCTGGCAGACAGTGTGCAGTCCGCTTACGCGAAGTACAAGGAACTGGTGTATCTGCGCGACCCCTTAAAGCAGAGTTTCAGCTTTACCCTGGCGCTGGTGCTGCTGGTCACCCTGTTGTCGGCGGCATGGGCTGCCTTCTTCTTTGCCCGCCGCCTAGTCGCTCCCATCAGGATACTGGCGATTGGTACCCGCGCCGTGGCCTCGGGAAATTATCACAAGAAACTGCCCATTACCCGCAATGATGAGCTGGGTTCGCTGGTGCAGTCATTCGTCGACATGACGGACAAGGTCTCTGATGCCCAGCGCGATGCGGTGCGAAGCCAGCATCAGGCTGAGCGGGAACAGGCCTATCTGCGTGCGGTGCTGGGGCGTCTGTCGTCCGGCGTCATCACCCTGGACAAGAATCAGATGGTGCGGGCAGTGAATGTGGCGGCAAGCCAGGTGCTGGGAATAAACATGGATATGGCGATTGGTAAGACGTTATCCCAGCTGGAAAATGAAACCCCTGAAATCCAGGCCTTTCTAGCTGCTGTTTCAAGTTATGTTGAAAATGTGCCCGACGACTGGCGCCAGGAAGTGACGCTGATGGGTTCGTCGGGGCATAAAACCCTGACCTGTCAGGGGGCCAAGCTGCCCAGCACAAAAGGCATGCCCTCGGGTTATGTGATCGTGTTTGATGATGTGACGGCGATGATCCAGGCTCAACGGGATGCGGCCTGGGGCGAGGTGGCGCGCCGTCTGGCGCATGAAATAAAAAACCCGTTGACGCCAATCCAGTTGTCGGCGGAACGATTGCGACACAAATACCTTGCCAGGATGTCGCCGGAAGATGCAGAGGTGCTGGATCGCTCGACCCACACTATAGTGCAGCAGGTGCAGGCCATGAAGGAGATGGTGCAGGCCTTTTCCGACTATGCGCGCGCCCCCAACCTGCAGATGCAGACGATGGCCTTGTCCGTGCTGATAGGCGAGGTGCTGGATCTGTATGCCGGCGAAGAACAAAAGGTCGCGATAACATTCCAGCCCGGTGATGTCATTCCGCTGGTGGAAGTTGATGCGGGGCGTATACGTCAGCTGCTGCACAACCTCATTCGTAATGCCATCGAATCTCTGTCAGATACTGCGGACGCGAGAGTGGATCTGCAGCTAGAGAGAGTGACTATTGAGGGGGAGGACTGGGTGGTTTTATCCATCGAGGATAACGGTCCGGGTATTCCGGAAGATATGCTGGAGAAATTATTTGAGCCCTATGCGACGAGTAAACCGAAGGGCAGTGGCCTGGGCCTGGCTGTTGTGAAGCGTATTGTTGAAGAACACTCCGGTGTGCTGTATGCGGAAAATCGCGCGGATGGTGGTGCGCGACTCGTAGTTCGCCTGCCTGCCGTAAGGTCGGCTGAGGCCGCCTTGCCCTTGACCAGCGTGCAGGCCGGGCGATAATGATAGCTAACGGAAAGTGGTGTCTGCCATGAAGCCCTATGTAATGGTGGTCGATGATGAGCCGGATATCTGTGCCTCGGTAAAAGATATACTGGAAGATGAGGGTTACGCCGTTGCCGTCGCTGACAGTGGTGAGGCGGCGAGGCGTCTGGTGCGGCAGAGAGTGCCGGATCTTATCTTGCTCGATATCTGGATGCCCGGCATCGACGGCATCAGTCTGTTGAAAGAGCTAATGGAAGAGCTGGCGGTAAATGTGCCGGTGGTAATGATGTCGGGACATGGCAACGTGGAAACGGCGGTGGAGGCGACCCGCCTCGGCGCCAGGGATTTTATTGAAAAGCCATTGTCGCTGGCGAAATTATTGCACACCGTGGAGCAGGTGTTGGAGGAGGCGAAAAGTGACACGCCTCTGCGCCCAAGGCATGAGCCCGTGATGACGGTTGCGCCGGTTGGAAAAAGCGTAGAAATACAGTTATTGCGCGAGCATCTGGAAAAGCTCGCCCGCCATGATGACACGGTGTTGATACGTGGCGAGGCGGGCAGTGGCAAGGCCTTTTGCGCACGCTACATTCATGCGCGTAGCGCCCGCCATGCCGGTCCTTTTGTGGATGTCCACACCAAATTGCTGCGTGACGGGTGGTCCGCGGCATTGTTGCTGGGCCAGGAGGTCGCGGCGAATCACGGGCCGAAGATTATTCCGGGATTCCTTGATCAGGCACAGCAAGGAACCCTGTATCTGGATGACATTGCGGAACTGGATGCCGGTCTGCAGCAGAGCCTGCATGGCGCGCTGAGCACCGGACAATGGGTGCGGGTGAATGGTGACAAGGCGGTGCCGTTGAGCGTGCGCATTATTGCGGCGACACGTTATGACCTGGCACAGGAGATTCGCACCGGGCGATTTCGTGAAGACCTGTATCATCTTCTGAATATGGTGCCCGTGCATGTGCCGGCGCTACGTGATCACGTTGAGGATGTCACCGAGCTGCTGCAGTATTTTGTCAATCTGCTGGTCGACAAGGAGGGGCTGCCGTACCGGAATTTTACCGTGGCCGCACAAAATCGCTTGCGTCACTATGATTGGCCGGGCAATATCCGCGAGCTAGAGGGTTTGGTGAGGCGTCTGCTGGTGCTGGGCCCGGATGCTGATGTAGAGCTGGATGAGGTGGATGCGGCGATGGCCGAGTCAGCGCCGCTGCTCAGCAGTATGATGTTGTCGCAATTTGATCTGCCGTTGCGACAGGCGCGGGAGCAGTTTGAGAGGGCATATCTCGAATACCATTTGCAGCAGGTTGGTGGCAGTGTGGGCAAGGTGGCCAAGCTGGTTGGCATGGAACGGACCAATCTTTATCGCAAGCTGCGAGCGCTGGGTATCGATGCGCACCGAAGCAGCTGAGCCGGCACGCTTACAACATCAGTAACGCATCGGGAATAACCATCATTCATAATCTGTCAGAATCAATATTTCTAGCCAACTTCAATCATGCCTCGGCATGTGTCGCTATTTGAAGCCATCAAAATAACCGTTACATCATGACGATTGTCTATTAATGAAAATAATTATTTTAGGGGCGGGACAGGTCGGAACCTCGGTGGCGGAAGTGCTGGCGAATGAGTCCAGTGATATTACCGTGGTGGATATCGACGAGAAAAAGCTCGAGACACTGCGGGACCGGCTTGATATAGGCACCGTGGTGGGAGAGGCCGCGCATCCTGAAGTGCTGGCCCGAGCTGGCGCGGAAGATGCCGATATGATCCTGGCGGTGACCAATAGCGATGAGATCAACATGGTCGCCTGTCAGGTTGCCTACACCCTGTTTCACACCCCGACAAAAATTGCGCGCGTGCGCAGCGTGGGTTACCTGTCCCACCCCCAGCTGTTTACCCAGGATGCCTTCCCGGTGGATGTGTTGATCAGCCCTGAGCAACTGGTCACCGATTATGTGCAGCGCCTGATTGAACATCCGGGCGCACTACAGGTGCTGGATTTCGCCGGTGGCAAGGTGCAGCTGGTCGCCGTGCGCGCCTATTACGGCGGCCCACTGGTGGGTCAGGCCCTGAAGGCGCTGCGCGAGCACATGCCGGGTATTGATACCCGCGTCGCGGCCATATACCGGCGCGGACATGCCATCGCGCCGGGTGGCGATACCGTGATCGAGGCGGATGATGAGGTGTTTTTCATCGCCGCCAAACGCCACATCCGCGTGGTGATGAAAGAGCTGCGCAGGCTGGATCGTCCGGTGAAGCGGGTGATTATTGCCGGTGGGGGCAATATCGGCATGCGTCTGGCGAAGGCGCTCGAGAACAAATACCAGGTCAAGCTCATCGACCACAATCCCGAACGTTCCAAGCGCCTCTCTGAGGAGTTGGGAAAAACCATCGTGTTGCAGGGTGATGCGGCCGATGAAGAGCTGCTGCTCGATGAAAATATTGAGCACACCGATGTGTTCTGCGCGGTCACCAACGAAGATGAGGCGAATATCCTGTCGGCAATGCTGGCCAAGCGGCTCGGTGCGCAAAAGGTGATGGCGCTGATTAACCGCGCCGCCTATGTTGATCTTGTGCAAAGCGGCGTGATTGATATCGCCATTTCGCCGCAGCAGGCGACCATCGGCAGCCTGCTGGCGCACGTCAGGCGCGGCGATGTGACCGCTGTGCATTCATTGCGCCGTGGTGCGGCCGAGGCCATCGAGGCGGTCGCGCACGGTGATGCGCGCTCATCCAAGGTGGTGGGCCGCGCCATCGAGGATATAAAGCTGCCGCCGGGCACCAACATCGGCGCCATTGTGCGCGCGGATGAGGTCATTATTGCGCATCACGATACCGTGATTCAGGCGGAAGACCACATCATCCTGTTCGTGGTGGACAAGGAGCGGATCCCTGATGTTGAGCGGCTATTTCAGGTTGGGGTGACGTTTTTATGAAGCCTGCACCCTGGCTGCAACTTCGACCCGGCGGGCGCATGTAGTCAATGCAGTATCCAGTGATTCAACGCATTATTGGGCTGTTGCTGATGGTGTTTAGTTTTACCACCATGCCGCCTGTGGCCGTGGGCCTGTGGTACGGTGACGGCGCGACCTACCCCTTTATTGCCGCCTTTTTTATCACGCTCGCCGCCGGCCTGTTGATGTGGTTCCCGGTGCGCAGGATAAAAATGGAAATGCGGCTGCGTGGCGGGTTTATTGTGGTCGCGGTTTTCTGGCTGGTATTGGGAATCTCCGGCTCGATTCCGTTTATGTTGTCTGAAACCCCCCACCTGTCGCTGACGGATTCGGTATTTGAATCGTTCTCTGCCCTGACCACCACCGGTGCCACGGTCATCACCGGTATTGATCACCTGCCACACTCGATCCTGTTTTATCGCCAGCAGCTACAGTGGATGGGCGGCATGGGTATCATCGTTCTGGCGGTGGCCATCTTGCCTATGCTGGGCATCGGTGGCATGCAGCTGTACCGTGCCGAGACCCCCGGACCGATGAAGGACAACAAGCTGACGCCGCGCATCACCGAAACGGCAAAGGCCCTGTGGTATATCTATCTGGGCCTGACGGTAGCCTGCGCCCTGGCCTACTGGATGGCAGGCATGGATGTGTTTGACGCCATCGCCCACAGTTTTTCCACCATTGCCATTGGCGGCTTTTCCACCCATGACGCGAGCATCGGGTATTTTAACAGCGTGGCGATTGAACTGGTGGCGGTGGTGTTCATGTTGCTGGCAGGCATCAACTTTGCGCTGCATTTTCTGGCCTGGCGGGGGACAACCCTAAAGCCCTATTTTTATGACCAGGAGGTGCGCACCTATTTTTTCGTGCTGACGGTCAGCGCCAGCATCGCCAGCCTGTATCTCTATCAGAGCGGGACCTTTGACAGTCTGCCGGATGCCATCCATCACGGCATATTCCAGGCGGTCTCGATCGGTACCACCGCCGGATTTACCACATCGGATTATTACAACTGGCCGGGTTTTCTGCCGGTACTGTTACTGTTCACCAGTTTCATCGGTGGCTGTGCCGGCTCCACCGGCGGCGGGCTCAAGGTCATCCGGTTTCTGTTGCTGATCAAACAGGGGATGCGCGAGATCTCGCGGCTGATCCATCCCAACGCGACGATTCCGGTCAAGGTCGGTAACAAGTCCCTGTCAGAGCCGGTGGTGAATGCCGTGTGGGGATTCTTTGCCCTGTACGTGGCCTCCTTTGCGGTGATGCTGCTGCTGGTGATGATGACGGGGCTGGACCAGGTGACGGCCTTTTCGGCCGTGGCGGCCTCCATCAATAATCTCGGCCCAGGCCTGGGCGAGGTGGGCGCGCACTACGGTGACATCAACACACCGGCAAAATGGATTCTGTGTTTTGCGATGGTGCTGGGGCGGCTGGAAATTTTCACGGTGCTGGTGTTGTTGACGCCGGCGTTCTGGCGTAAGTAAATAGGCGCCGCTCGCCAGGCCGTCATTGCGGCGGCATGCGGTAGGCGTCCATCTCCACTTCGCGCACCCCCTGACCGAACATCACGATGCGGCCCTCATAGCGTTCGGCGCCATCACTGGTAAATTCAAAAAAATAGAGACGACAGAGCTGGATGCGTCCCCCCGCATTGCGGCGCAACCATTGACGCTTGCGCTCCACGCTGTCATCGAGAAACTGCACCGAGGCCTGCTGGCAGGCGCGCTTACCGGCGCTGCGGGCAAGCTCCTGGGTGCGGACCGAGTCCCACCAGTACCACAGGCCCAGGCCGAGCGATGCCAGCCAGAGGAAATCGCTCATCGCCGGCGGCAATCAATGGAGGTGTGTGGGGTCAATGTTTGCATGGTGTGTTCACCGCGGATCCTGAACACAGATCCGCATAGCGGGGTTGGGGTGAGAGGCAGTCTACCGCAGTTGTGCCGAATGTATTCAGGGGCCTATCAGGGGCCATCCGGTTTAATAGTGGGGCGGAGGCGTCTCATCGGCAGCGTCGGCGATGTGGCTGGTATTCATGTCACGTAGCTGGCGTTGCAGGTGGGCCAGCTCCGTGCGTAGCTGCTGGATCAGCCGGTGTTGCGCCAGCAGCACATCATTCATCTCCTCCATCGCCGCCTCCTGATGGGTGATGCGGATTTCCAGGTCGGTGATGCGATTTTCCATGATGGCTTTCCGTGGTCTGCTGTGGTGCGGGGGTTAGCCGACCAGGCCTATTCCGCTGAGGAATTATCGCCCTTGGTGGATTCCCAACGCAGAATACCCTCGACGGCGTCATCGCTGAGCTGGGGCGTGATCTGGGTGATGAACGAATAGACAAAGCCGCGCAGGTGTCGCCCACGGTGCACACAGATGCAGCTGGTACTCGGGCGGAACAGGTGTTCGGCCGACAGCACCGCAAGCTCTGTTTCACCGCTTTCCTCCAGTGCCGTTTCGGCGATCAGCCCCACGCCCATGCCGAGCTTGACGTATTTCTTGATGATGTCCGAATCGAGTGCGGTGAGCGCAATGTTGGTGAGCAGGCCGGCGTCGGTAAAGGCCTGGTTGATTGCATTCCGGCCGGCGACCTCGTGGTCATAGGTAATGAGGGGATACTTCGCCAGCGCTTCGAGGCTGAGCACCGGCTCCTGGGTCAGGGGGTGGTCGGGCGGCGTGATCACCGCCAGATGCCATTCGCGGTAGGGCAGCATCACCAGCTCGTTGGGCATATTGCGACTGACGGTGGTCACCGCCACGTCGGCGGTGCGGTTCAGCAGCATCTCGTGAATCTGCTGGGCATCGCCCTGGTGGATGCGCAGTTTCACATCGGGATATTTCTCGGAAAATCTGGCAATGACCTCGGGCAGGGCGTGGTAGGCCTGGGTATGGGTGGTGGCGATGGACAGGGTGCCCTTGGACTCATCGTTGAGCTGCTGGGCGACCTGACGGATATTTTCCGCCTCGGTGAGAATGCGCTCGGCCATGGCGATGATGGTCTCGCCGGCCGGGGTCACCCCGGTCAGGCGCTTACCGTGGCGTTCAAAGATCTGGGTATTGAGTTCCTCCTCCAGCAGCCGAATCTGGGTGCTGATCCCCGACTGGGCGGTGAATAGCCGTTCCGCCGCTGTAGTGACATTGAGCCCGCGCCGGGCGACTTCGCAGATATACCGTAGTTGTTGCAGCTTCACCGCAGCACCCCTTATACGATTATTAGAATAAATAGCATTCTTTATTATTTTTAATAATTAGCAAGCTGGCCTATCTTTTTACCACAAACCGCGTAAATGAGCACCTGTTTGCTGAATAGCTTGTACTGAAATATGAAAAGCAAATTAATACCGTGATCGTAATCACAAAAACAAAAGAGCCACCTTTAGCAATCAGCATAAACAGACGCAAAGACTCGCAACAGACATGAAACGAAACACACAATCATTAAACCGTCATTGCAGGAGAGCAACCATGACTTCCGCCATTCACAACACCGCCCAACATTCAGTCCGTCGTTCAGGCATTAACAGCGGCACATGCCCCAATAAACTGAATGTCTGGAAAAGCCTGTTTATTGGCCTGTCATTGGGCGCGGCGGCGATGTCGGTGCAGGCCGATGCCTATGAGGATGGCCTCATGGCCTACGCCATCGGTAATTATACCGAGGCCCAGCAGGCCTTCGCCCAGGCGGCGGATGCAGGGAATACCGGTGCCGAGCACATGTTGATGCGCCTGTTTTCAGAAAACAAGATTTATGCAAAAAATGTCGACCAGGAGACCCTGAAGTGGACGCGCAAGGCGGCAGAAAAGGGAGTAATGCAGGCACAATACGCCCTGGCCGATATCTATGCGGAAAAACAGGGTGATGCCAAGGCCGCCGTCGAGTGGTATCGCAAGGCTGCCGAACAGGGCCATGCCGAGGCCTACTACAAATTGGGCGGGCTGTATGAGCGCGGCGCCGAGGGTGTGAAGGCCGATGCGCAGGAAAGTGTGCGCCTGTATCAGATCGCCGCCTCCGAGATGGACGTGTTTGCGCAAAAGGGCAGTGCCGACGCCCAGCATGTGCTGGCCGGTATGTACCAACAGGGTCAGGGTGTGAAAAAGGACGTAGCGATGGCCCTGCGCTGGTGGGAAAAGGCCGCGCTACAGGGCCATGCGCTGGCGCAGCTGAGCCTGGGTCGTCTGTATGCCCAGGGCGAGGATGGCGTGCAGCGCGACACCCATCAGGCCACCTTCTGGCTGAATCTGGCGGCTGCCCAGGGTGAGCCGGGTGCCGTGGCCCTGCTGGATGAGATGCAGGCGGGCGAGCGTACGCGGATCGCGCTGGCGATGTGATGGCAGTCTCTTCCGAGTGAAGTCCGGGGCGAAATCGCACCACAGTTTTTAAACGACAGACTCAGGCAGGATTGAAAATGCCGCCCGTATCCCTACCCAGGGATACGGGCTTTTTCATGTGACTCAAGAATAAAGCCTGGTTTTAAAGGCCACTATTTCTCAAGGAAGAGTGCGCGGGCGCTACCAATCTGGGCCTGGGCACTGGCGATGGTGGGCTCGATGATGCTTTCGTCGAGGCCGGTGAGTTCCCAGGCAATGGCATGGATGCGTGGCGCATTACTCAGCTCGGTAGTGTTCAGTTCCGCCAGGGTGGCGATGCTATTGGCGATATGCACCACCGCCGTTTCCACCCGATGCTGTTGTGCGGCCTCGGGATTGTGGTGATAGGCGATGCATTCCTGGATGAGGGTCGGCAGAGACCAGCGATGCGCCAGTTCGCCGCCGACCTCGGCGTGGTCAAAACCGATGATGTCGCGCTCGGCCTCCTGGGACTCCAGTTCATTCGGGCCATCCAGACAGGCCTCAAGCACCTGACGCGACAGATCGGGCAGCAGATGATACATCACCAGCTGGCCAATATCGTGCAGCAGGCCGGCGACAAACACGGCCTCACGCTGGCGCTTGATGCACTCCATCGCCAGATGGCGCGCACAGAGCGCGCACAGGATGCTGTGTTCCCAGAAACTCTCCATGGAGACGAGATTGTTGGGGATGCCGTTAAAGGTCTTTACCGCCGCGGTGGCCAGTGACAGGTCACGCACCTGCTGGGTGCCGAGTACGGTGACGGCACGGCTGACCGTGTCGATCTGGGTAGAGAAACCGTAGAGGGGGCTGTTGGCCACGCGCAGCAGGCGAGCGGTCAGGGAGACATCCTGATTGATCACGCGGCTGATATCGTCCGCGGAGCTGGTGGGATCGTCGATGAGTTCATTGAGGCGCACACAGGCGGCGGGTAGGGACACGAGGTGCTCTACGTTGTCGAGAATGTTGTGCAGGTCTTCGCTCATTGACGGTGGTCCGATTATTGGTGCGTGTTGTTGGGAAATAGTTGCAGTTAGTCGTTATTAGCGTCAGCCTCGCCGGGAAATTCAGTGGCATATTTTTCGATCCACTCAATCGCGGCCTGTTCACCGGTCAGCTGTCGGCCCTCGTTTTCGAGCACGGCCTGTTTATAGTGTTCGATATGACAGATCTGGTCGACCATGCGTGCGCGAAAGCCATCGCCCTGGTCCAGAAACTGAACGCCAATCTCAAACTCATGCTGGTGAGGATGGCACCAGGTGACCCTGCCGATGGCCTGAAACACCGGCTGGGTGAGCGGGATTGTTACGCGGATGGTGGCGCCCGGCGGGAGGGCGATCCGGGTCTTGAAGGCAAGCCCGCCATGGCTGACATTTTTGAGGTAGTCGCTGCCCTCGGTCACCAGCTCCTCGAGCTGGAAGTCGATGGGGATGTCAGAACGGTGCCGTCTACAACTGCGCATGGTGTTGGTGCGTTTCCCTGTTGCTGCCCTATCCGAGACGGGACACAGTGAGTGTCAATGAATACGCCAAGAGTAGCGGTTTGCCCTGGTGGCCACAACCGTTCGCGGGCGAGACAGAGGTCGATGGTTTTGTGAGAGACTGGATCGCAGAATGTTATGGCCGCCGCGCGGTCGGCGGTTGATCCGGGCCTGTCGGAGCGGGGAATAATGTCGTGTGTTTGCCTGCCCGGGCGGCATGGGATGTTGACGATAATGCGGATGGTGATGCAGACGTTAATGCAGAGAGTAATGAGAGAAATAATGAAAACAGCAATGAGAAAGTACCTCGGCGGGATACTGCTTGCCGCGCTGCTGCCGCTGTTGGCGCCGGCTGCTCAGGCCGAGGAATCACAGGCCGTGGTGTTGATGTACCACCATTTTGGTGTGCAGGAACACCCCTCCACCAATGTGCGCCTGGCGCAGTTTGACGCCCATCTGGACTATCTGACCGAGGCGGGCTACGAGGTCTGGCCGCTCACCCGGGTGGTGGAATATGTGGTGGCCAGGCGGCCCTTCCCCGCGCGGGTGGTGGCGATCACCATTGATGATGCCTATAAGTCGGTGTACACCGAGGCCTATCCCCGGCTGAAAAAACGGGGCTGGCCGTTTACGGTGTTTGTCGCCACCGAGGGGGTGGATCGCGGATTCAAGGCCTATATGAACTGGCAGCAGATGCGGGAGATGCAGGCCCACGGCGCCCGGTTTGAAAATCACTCGGCCACCCATGACTATCTGGTGCGGTTGTTGCCCGAGGAGACGCAGCAGCAGTGGCGGGCGCGCCTGCGCGCGGATCTGGCGCGTGCGCAGCGCCGCATCGGTGAAGAGCTGGGGGAGACGCCCACGCTGTTCGCCTATCCCTACGGTGAATACAACACGGCCCTGGCAGCGCTGGTGCGCGAGATGGGGCTGGTCGCCTTCGGCCAGCAGTCTGGCCCCATCGGCCTGGGCGCGGATAGCCGCGCACTGCCGCGCTTCCCCATGGCCGAGGCTTTCGCGGCCCTGCCGGATTTCCGGCAAAAGGTGCAGAGCCTGGCCTTCCCCCTGTTGGAGGTCGAGCCGTGGGAGCCGCAGCTGGGCAGGCTGTCACTGGCGGAGACCAGTGCGCCGCGCCTGTCGATTCGGCTGGGCGAGAGTACGGCGCGGCTGGGGCAGCTGTCGTGTTTTGTCTCAGGACAGGGCCGGGTCGAGGTGCAATGGCGGGACCGCGCGGCGCGGCACTTTGAGCTGCAGGCCCCGCAGGCTCTGCCGCCGGGTCGCAGTCGCTACAACTGCACGGCCCCGTCTGACCAGCCGGGTCGCTATTACTGGTTCAGCCATCTGTGGTTAAATCCCTAGGAGGCTGCCGGGTCTGGGCGGGGAGAAAGGCGGGCTAGCCGCCGGCGTGGGAGCGATCGCTGTTCGCCGCCAGGGTCTGTGGCGGCTGGCCGAGGCTGGCGTCGGCGAGCAGGGCGAGGGAGGGGCTGTGGATAATGCGGCGAATCTCCTCGACATAGTCGTCGCCCCGTTGCGAATAGCGGTGCAGGTGAGTCGCCAGCGTGCCGGCCTGCAGGGCCTGCCCCGCCGCGCGGCTTGCGGCGCGGGCGGTACGAAATTCGTGATAGGCGTTGCCGGTGTTGAGATTGCGCATGTAGGCGCGCACCGAGGCCTGCAGGTCGGGGAAACTGGCGACCAGATGGGTGGCCTCATCCGCACGCTGCTCGGGCTCGAGGCCTTTGTCGTCGTCGAAGGTCCACTGGCCAAACAGGCTGTTGCCCTGCAACGCGAAGCGCGAACTCCCCCAGCCGGATTCGATGGCGGCCTGCGCCAGTGCCAGGGCCGGGGGGATGACATCCAGACGCCCCAGCAGGCGTTCACGCACGGCGGGCTGGCTGATGTCCCCGCGTACCCGGAAATGCTGTGCCAGCCCGGTGAGCCAGGCATACAGGGGGCTGTCGGCGGCGGGCAGGTTGCCGTTAAGCAACCAGGCGGCCAGGGCGCGCTGTTCGCGCAGGCGGCGATTTTCGATCAGCACAATGGGCAGCAGGGCGCGCAAAAACAGTTCGCGGCGCTGGTTGGGTGATTCAAGCTGGTCGAAATCCTCCGGCAGCCGGGTCAATAACAGCGGTGGCACACTGTGCTGGCCGCGCGGTGGCCATTCATAACGGCTGGCCTCAAACAGCTCTTGCAGGGAGGCAGCGCTCTCCGCGCGGACCTTTTGAGGGTGATGCTCCGGCGTCAGTCCGGCGGTGCGGGGGGCGGGCGACGGGGATTGTGTGGCCACCACGGTCGCGGTGATCATCACCAGGCAGAGCAGGCCGAGGCCCAGCAGCGGGAAGGAATGCGTATACAGTAGACGCCGATAGCGGCCGATGGTGTGGTCTGTCCGGTGAGATGTGGCGTCTGTGGTCACGATGGTTACCTGTTGCAAATTAGATCTCCCTCTGGCGATCATGACGGCCAGGTGGATGATAAGTGTGCGTATTTTACCCTATCCCAGGCCGGTTTCCGAACCTCATGCCCAGGGGTGCGGTGACTGGTGCGGTAATGGGTGTTGCAATAAAGGTTTGCGTGGATCGGCGGGCGCCCGACCATTATTTAGTGTTATGGATATCTGTAGACAGACGCCTAGAGAAAATGGCGTTTATGCCGCCATTAGTGGTGAGGCGCCACCGACTCACTGGCCTGATCAGCCGATGTAATGTGTGGCGCGGTAATCCATCTAAATTTAGGATAATGAGGGAAGGGTGGGGCGCGTCAATCAGGATGACCGGCAGCGGCGAATAGACATGACACAGGCAAAAACACCATTTTTCAGAGGCGACTAGCTGTATGAGGCCCTTTTACTGGCTCGCGAATCAGGCCATCGGCTGGCTGACCCATCAGCATGCGGCCACCGATGTGCCGCAATGTGACTTTGAGCGGCTCAGCTTCGAGATCCGGCCCTGTGATGTACTGCTGATCGAGGGGCGTTCGCGGGTCAGTGATGTGATCAAGACCATTACCCAGAGTCAGTGGACCCATTCCGCGCTGTACATCGGCCGCCTCCACGATATCGAGGACCCGGTCACGCGGGAACATCTCGGCTGGCTGTATGACGGCGACCCCAATGATCAGCTGGTGATCGAGCCGCTGCTGGGCAAGGGCACCATCATCAGCCCGCTCAAAGACTATGCCGGGGATCACGTACGTATCTGTCGTCCCACCGGGCTGACCCGGCCCGATGTGGGCAAGGTGGTGGCGTTCGCGGCCAAGCACCTGGGGCATGATTATGACGTGCGCCAGATGCTCGACCTGGCGCGGTTTCTGTTCCCCTACGGCATCCTGCCGCGGCGCTGGCGCTCCAGCCTGTTTGAACACAACATCGGCCTGCCCACGCGCACGATCTGCTCGACGATGATTGCCGCCGCGTTCAGCTCCATCCATTTCCCGATCCTGCCGGTGGCGCGGCGCACGGCCGATGGCACCATCAGGCTGTTTAAACGCAATACCCGGCTGTATGTGCCGCGCGACTTTGACACCTCGCCCTATTTTCAGATCATCAAGTATCCGATGCTGGGGCTGGATGATATCGCCGTTTATCGCCAGCTGCCGTGGGACACCGAGGGCGTCGTCTGCAACGACGAGACGGAGTGTTTTCTGCCGGGGGTGGATGGCGCCGCGCCGGTGCTGATGGAAAATCCCGGGCCGCGATCGGTTGATGGCCACGGTCCGAAAAACAAACCAGAAGGGGATCACTAATGTCCGTTATGTGGGCAGGGTTGTTGTTGGCGACACTGTGTCTGGCGTTGTATCTGCGCCTGCCACTGATCATTGGTACGGCCAGTCTGGGCGCACTACTGCTGGCCGCCGGCGCGTGGGGTGGGCTGGGCGGGCTGCAACAGAGTCTCTACTGGCTGTTATTCCTGAGCATCGCCGTACCGTTGAATCTGCCGGGGCTGCGTCGCCGACTGCTCAGTGACCGCGCCTTCACTCTGTTCAAAAAGATCATGCCTGCCATGTCGAACACTGAGCGCGAGGCACTGGAGGCCGGCAGCGTGTGGTGGGACGGGGAACTGTTTTCCGGCAAGCCCGACTGGGAAAAGCTGCTGGCCACGCCCGCGCCGAAGCTCAGCCCGGAGGAGCGCGCCTTCCTCGATGGCCCCACCGAAACTCTGTGTCAGATGATCGACGACTGGACCATCACCCAGCAAGACCGTGACCTGCCGCCCGAGGTGTGGGCCTATATCAAGCAGCAGGGATTTTTCGGCATGATCATCCCCAGGCACTACGGTGGGCTGGAATTCTCCGCCCTCGCCCATTCCTCGGTGGTGATGAAGATCTCCAGCCGATCGGTGTCGGCCGCAGTGACGGTGATGGTGCCGAACTCGCTGGGTCCGGCAGAGCTGTTGCTGCGTTACGGCACCGAGGCGCAGAAGGACCACTATCTGCCACGTCTGGCGCGCGGTGAAGACATCCCCTGTTTTGCGCTGACCTCGCCCGAGGCCGGTTCCGATGCCGCCTCGATGACCGACAGCGGCGTGGTGTGCCGGGGCGATTTCAATGGCGAGCGCGACGTGCTGGGTATCCGCCTGAACTGGGAGAAGCGCTACATTACCTTAGGGCCGGTGGCCACGGTGCTGGGCCTAGCCTTTAAGCTGTACGACCCGGCGCATCTGCTGGGCGAGAAGGAAGAGCTGGGCATCAGCTGCGCACTGATTCCGGTGGACACCCCCGGAGTGGAGATCGGCGCGCGCCACTTCCCGCTCAACCAGGCCTTTATGAACGGTCCGAATCGCGGCAGGGATGTGTTCATCCCCATGGACTGGCTGATCGGCGGCGCGCCGCGGGCCGGCCAGGGCTGGCGCATGTTGATGGAGTGTCTGGCCGCCGGCCGTTCGATTTCACTGCCGGCCCTGTCCACCGGCGCGGGCAAGCTGGCCTCGCGCGCCACCGGCGCCTATTCGCGGGTGCGCCGGCAATTCAAGACGCCCATCGGCCGTTTTGAGGGGGTGGAGGAGGTGCTGGCGCGCATTGCGGGCCTGACCTACATGATGGACGCGGCGCGCACCCTCACCGCCTCGGCGGTGGATCTGGGCGAGAGCCCGTCGGTGATCTCCGCGGTGGTGAAATATCATCTAACGGAAAGTATGCGTCAGGTGGTGAACGATGCGATGGATGTGCACGGCGGCAGTGGCATCTGCATGGGGCCGCGCAACCTGCTGGGCCGGGTGTATCAGTCCATCCCCATCGGTATCACCGTGGAGGGCGCCAATATTCTCACCCGCAGTCTGATTATTTTTGGCCAGGGCGCGATCCGTTGTCACCCCTTCGTGTTTCGCGAAATGCAGGCGGCGGCGCAGGATGATGGCGCAGCATTTGATGCCGCCCTGTGGGGCCATGTCGGTTTTGCGGCCAGTAACGGCGTGCGCAGTCTGTGGCTGGGGCTGAGCGGGGGGCGACTGGCGGCAGCGCCGGTGCGCGGACCCTCAAGGGGTTGCTATCAGCAGTTGACGCGGATGAGCGCGGCCTTCGCGTTGGTCGCGGACGCCGCTTTGTTGGTGTTAGGCGGCAGCCTCAAGCGACGCGAAAAATTATCCGGCCGGCTGGCCGATGTGCTGAGTTATCTGTACCTCGCCTCGGCGGCGCTGAAGCGCTTCGAGGATCAGGGCCGGCCGCAGGAGGATCTGCCCCTGTTGCAGTGGGTGTGTGATCACGCCCTGTATGAGATGCAACAGGGTCTCACTGGCCTGTTGCAGAATTTTCCCAGTCGGCCGGTGGCCTGGGTGTTGCGTCGACTGGTGTTCCCGCTGGGTAAACCCTATACCGGGCCCAGCGACATCCTCGGCCATCGCTGTGCGGATATCCTGTTGTCGCCCTCCGAGGCGCGCGACCGGTTGACCCGTGGCCTGTATGTGCCCACCGATGACAGTCAGGCCCTGGCGCGGCTGGAGCAGGCCCTGGTATTGCAGATCGCCCTTGAGCCGCTGGAGAAGCGGGTGCGGGCGGCGTTCAAGAGTGGTGAACTGACCTCGACCATCGAGGCCGAGCTGTGGCCGCAGGCAAGGGATAAAAAGGTGATCGACGCACAGGAGTTCGCGCAGTGGCAGCAGGCCGATGCGGCGCGTAGGGAGGCGGTGATGGTGGACGAGTTCGCCAAGGATGCGCTGAGCTGCCACCTGCAATCTGTTCCCGCATAACGGCAATTAGCATCAGTATACTTCTAGAAAATTATGGCGCGCCCTGAAACGGCGCAAAACACACAGTCTGGTGTAATCACAGGAGCCAATGATGGCCGATACAAAACAGTCCGGCGCAGGCAAAAAGGTCGTGCGTAAGGAAGTGCGCCCCGTGTATATCGTGGACGGTTCACGCACGCCGTTTCTGAAGGCGCGGGGCCGGCCGGGCGTGTTCAGCGCCGCCAACCTGGCGCTGGGCGCCGGTCGTCCCCTGCTGGCGCGGCAGCCGTTTGCGGCCGCCGATCTCGACGAGGTAATCATGGGCTGTGTGATGCCGGGGCCGGACGAGGCCAATATCGCGCGGATTCTGGCCCTGCGCCTGGGCTGCGACAAGCATGTGCCGGCCTGGACCGTGCAGCGCAACTGCGCCTCCGGCATGCAGGCGCTGGACTGCGCCGCGCAGAGCATCGCCCACGGCAGGGCCAACCTGGTGCTGGCGGGCGGCATCGAGTCCATGAGTCATGCCCCCGTGCTGCTGGCGGAAGCGATGGTGGCCTGGCTGGGCAGCTGGGCGAAGGCGCGCAGCATGGGCGCACGCATCAAGGTGCTGGCGCAATTGCGCCCGGCGCACCTGAAGCCGGTGATCGGACTGATCCGCGGGCTTACCGATCCGGTGGTGGGCCTGAACATGGGCCAGACGGCGGAGATTCTGGCGGCGCGCTTCGGCCTGTCGCGCGAGCAGATGGACCGGTTCGCGGTGCGTTCGCACCAGCGTCTGGCGGCGGCGCAGCAGGCCGGGCATCTGGCGGAAATCGAGACCCTGTACGATACCCGCGGCAATTTTTACAACGCGGACGATGGCCTGCGCGCGGACTCCTCGGTGGAAAACCTGTCGACACTCAAGCCGGTGTTTGACCGGCCGTTTGGCAAGGTGACGGCAGGCAACAGTGCGCAGATTACCGATGGCGCGGCGCTGCTGGTGCTGGCATCGGAGGCCGCCATCAACCAGTGGGGCCTGCCGGTGCTGGGGCGGATTGTGGACAGCGAATGGGCGGGGCTCGATCCGGCACAGATGGGGCTGGGCCCGGTGCATGCAATGACGCCGATTCTCAAGCGTCACAAGTTGGCGTTAGACGATATCGATTACTGGGAGATCAACGAGGCCTTTGCGGCCCAGGTGCTGGCCTGCCAGGCGGCCTGGACGGACAAAGACTATTGCCGTGACGAATTGCATATCCGTGGCGTGATGGGCGAGCTGGATGAGGCGCGGCTGAATGTGGATGGCGGCGGCGTGAGTCTGGGACACCCGGTGGGCGCCAGTGGCGCGCGCATCGTGCTGCATTTGCTGCATGTGCTGGAGCGAAACAACGCCCGGCGGGGGATGGCCAGCCTGTGTATCGGCGGCGGCCAGGGTGGTGCGATGCTGGTGGAACGGCCATGAGCGCGGCGGAGGGGACACAGGGCATGACGACAAAACACTACCGGCACTGGCGGCTGGAAACGGATCAGGACAACATCACCTGGCTGCACTGCGATAAGGCCGAGGTGAGCACCAATACCCTGAGCCGGGAGGTGGTCGATGAACTCGGTGAGGTGCTGGACGAGATCGAGGCCGGGCGCCCGAAGGGGCTGGTGATCCTGTCGGCCAAGGCGGGTGGTTTTATCGCCGGCGCGGACATCCAGGAATTTACCCGGATTGAAAACATGGAGCAGGCGCGTGAGGTGATCCGTCGCGGCCAGGGGGTCATCAACCGACTGGAGCGCCTGCGTTTTCCCACCGTGGCGCTGATCCATGGCTATTGCCTGGGCGGCGGCCTGGAGCTGGCCCTGGGCTGTGACTACCGTATTGCCGATGGGGCCGTCGGCACCAGGCTGGGTCTGCCCGAGGTGCGGCTGGGCATCCATCCCGGCTTCGGCGGCATCGCCCGCCTGCCGCCCCTGATCGGCGCGCCGGCCGCGATGGACCTGATGCTGACCGGCCGGGCCGTGTCCGCGTCGGCGGCCAAACGGCTCGGCATGATCGATTTCGCCCTGCCCAGCCGCCACCTGCACACGGCGGCGCGCAGCCTGATCCAGCAGCCGCCCAAAAAGGCCGCGGCGCGCGGCTGGAAGGCGGCCACCAATCATGTCCTGATCCGGCCGCTGTTGGCGGCGGTGTTGCGCCGCCAGGTGGCGGCCAAGGCCTCGCCTGCGCACTATCCCGCGCCCTACGCGATGATCGAGCTATGGGCCCGACACGCCGGCAATAAAAAGGCCATGCTGCAGGGCGAAGAGCTGTCACTGGCGCGGCTGGTGATAGGGGAGACCGCGCAGAATCTGATCCGGGTCTTTTTCCTGCAGGAGCGGCTCAAGTCGCTGGGAGACCGGCAATTGTTTACCCCGCGTCGCGTCCACGTGATCGGCGGCGGGGTGATGGGCGGCGATATCGCCGCGTGGTGCGCCCTGCGCGGCATGCAGGTGACGGTGCAGGACCGGCAGGAGGCGACCCTGGCGCGGGTGATCCAGCGGGCCGCGCAGCTGTATAAAAAGAAACTCAAAAAGCCGCGCCTGGTGCAGGAGGTGCTGGATCGTCTGACCCCGGACATCCGGGGGCTGAGTGTGGCCCAGGCCGACGTGGTGATCGAGGCCATCTTTGAGGACGTCGATGCCAAGCAGGCGCTGTATCGGGAGCTGGAACCCAAGATGAAGGCGGGCGCCCTGCTGGCGACCAACACCTCCAGCATCCCGCTGGAGGTGCTCAGCGACTGCCTGAGTGATCCGTCGCGCCTGGTGGGCATCCACTTTTTCAATCCGGTGGCAATGATGCAGCTGGTGGAGATCGTCACCGCCGCGCATACCGACCCCGCGGTGGCCGCCCGGGCCGCCGCCTTTACCCGGCACATCGACCGCCTGCCCCTGCCGGTGACATCGACCCCCGGCTTCCTCGTCAATCGGGTGTTGATGCCCTATCTGCTGGAGGCCGTGGTGCTGGAGTCCGAGGGCGTCAGCGCCGCGGTGATCGATCAGGTGGCGCTGGACTACGGGATGCCCATGGGGCCGATCGCACTGGCCGACAGCGTCGGTCTGGATATCTGCCTGGCGGTGGCGGAGACCCTCTCGCGCAGCCTCTACAAGGACCGGGCCGTGGAGGTGCCGGCCAAATTGCGCGCCATGGTGGCGAGCGGCAAGCTGGGCAAGAAATCCGGTCAGGGGTTCTATCGCTATCCGGCCAGCAAAAAGGGCAAGCCGGAGCTGCCCAAGGCCGCCCGAGGCGCCTATCGCCCGGCCGATATTGAGGATCGGCTGATGCTGCGCCTGATCAATGAGGCCCGTGCCTGTCTGCGCGAGGGCGTGGTGAGCGATGCGGACCTGCTGGATGCCGGGATCATCTTCGGCACCGGTTTCGCGCCGTTTCGTGGCGGACCGATGCACACTGTCGAGGCGCAGGGTGTGGAAAAACTGGCGGAGAAAATGCGTCATTTGCACAAAACCCACGGCGAGCGCTTTACCCCCGATGAAAGTTGGCAGGACCTTGGTTAGTATCGCGACTGTTGCAACATACAGCCCGTGCAACACAAACCCGGCAGCATAACCCGAACGGCAAGGAAAATCGGCAGCATGGCAAAAGGCACACTGGATATCATCCCCCTTGAGGTCGCCGGCAGTCTGCCGGGGCTGTTTCGTGAACGGGTGCGGCGCACCCCGGATGCCATCGCCTACCGTCATTTCGACCCCCTGCAGGGGCGCTGGGAAGACTACAGCTGGCAGGCGGCGGCGCGCCAGGTCGCCGCCATTCAGGTGGCGCTGCAGGGCGAGGGCCTGAGCGCCGGCGACCGGGTGGCGATCCTGTTGCGCAACTCCCCCCAGTGGGCCTTTTTCGAACAGGCGGCCCTGGGCCTGGGCCTGGTGGTGGTGCCGCTGTACACCAACGATCGCGCCGAGAACCTGTCCTACATCCTGCAGGACGCGGGTGTACGGCTGCTGCTGCTGGAGGGCGATGCTGACCTCCAGCAACTGTCCTCCATCGCGGCCCAGCTACAGGGGCTGGTGCGCATCGTCTCGGTGCAGGCCTGCGCGTCGGCCGCCGGCTATGCCCGCCGGGTGGCGTTGGGCGACTGGCAGGTGTTTGACCAGCAACCGACCTTACCCACCCCACCGGATATCGATAGCCTGGCGACCCTCGTCTACACCTCCGGCACCACCGGTCGCGCCAAGGGCGTGATGCTCAGTCATCGCAATATCCTGTTTAATGTCGCTGCGGCGCTACAGGTGTTTCCCATCTACCGGGAGGACCTGTTGCTGTCGTTTTTGCCCCTGTCGCACATGCTGGAACGCACCCTAGGCTATTACATCCCGATGATGGCCGGCAGCCGCGTGGCCTTTGCCCGCTCGGTGGAAAACCTGGCCGAGGACCTGCTGAGCCAGCGACCGACCATCCTGATTTCGGTGCCGCGGATCTATGAGCGGGTCTACAACAGGATCCAGGCCCAGGTGGCGGACAAGTCCGGGCTTGCCCGCGGCCTGTTTAACCGCGCGGTGGATGTCGGCTGGCGACGGTTTAGCGAGGGTGCGAGCGGGGGGCTGCGCTGGCCGATACTCAAGGCCCTGGTGGCCAACAAGGTGATGGCCAAACTGGGCGGGCGTCTGCGTCTGGCCATCTGCGGTGGCGCGCCCATCTCGGCGGAGGTGTCGCGCCTGTTTATCGGTCTGGGGCTGAACCTGATTCAGGGTTATGGCCTCACCGAGACCAGCCCCATCATCAGCGGCAATCCGGAACAGGACAACGACCCCGCCAGCGTGGGCGTACCCCTGCCGGGGATCGAGGTGCGGGTGGGTGAGCATGACGAGCTGCTGACCCGCAGCCCGTCGGTGATGCTGGGTTACTGGAATAACCCCTCCGCCACCCGGGCGGTGATCGACGATGAGGGCTGGTTCCACACCGGCGACAAGGGGCGGCTGGAGAATAACCACATCTACATCACCGGCCGGCTAAAGGAGATCATCGTCCTGTCTAACGGGGAAAAGGTACCCCCGGTGGATATGGAAATGGCAATCTGCCTGGACCCCCTGTTTGAGCAGGCCCTGGTGATCGGCGAGGGCAGGCCCTATCTGAGCGCCATCCTGGTGCTGGAACCGCAGGCCTGGAGGGAGGAACTCGCCGCCCAGGATCTTGACGGACAGGGCCTTGACGAACAGCAGGCCATCAGCGACCCGGCCGTGCAGCAGCGGATGCTGGAGCGTGTCGCCGCCCGCCTGACGGATTTTCCCGGTTATGCAAAGATCTGTGCGCTGTGCCTGTCGACCACGGCGTGGACGATAGAGGACGGCAGCATGACGCCGACCATGAAATTGCGGCGTGAGGCCATCATCGCGCAGCATCAGGCCGACATCGACAGGATGTACGCCGGGCATTAGCCCGCTGCCTCGCTTTAATTCCCCGCATCGCCGCCTAGCGCAGCTGTGAGCGTATGCCCCGACACCATTCCAGGGTGTCGATGTAGATGGCATTGATTTCGGCCGGGGTCAGGTGCGCGAATTTGATCATCTTCCAGTCGCCCTGTTCATGGGCGATGGCGCAATCCAGGGCCTCGCCCATCAACCCCGTGTGGGAGATCAGCGCCTGGTTGATCTCGTCGGCAAACGGCAGCGAGCCCAGGATGCTCTTCATGGACTTCGACATGATGACATCCAGCAGGGAAAACAGGCCGATGGTGAAGTAGGTGTCCGGATGGGCGCAGCCGGCCTTTTCGGCCAGCAGCTTGCAGAATCTGGCCCGCGACAGCGACATGTCGGTCAGCTCCTGTGGCACCGAATCGATGTTGGACAGGGCCACCAGCGAGACCCAGCTCTTGATCTCTTGCAGGCCCAGCAGCATCAAGGCCTGGTGCAGTGATTCCACCTTTTTGGAGAGGCCAAAATTGGCGGAGTTGATGAGGCGTAAAAACTTGAAGCTGATGCCGACGTCCTGGCCGATGATCTCCTCCAGCTCGCCAAACTCCACATTGGGGTCCTGGGTCTTGGCCAGGATCTGTAGCAGCAGGGTTTTGTTGAGGGGCAGGGTCGTGTATTTCACCACCTTCGGCTGGTTCAGAAAACTGCCCTGAAAATACTGCAAGCCGAGGCTTTTGCAAAACTCGAAATCCTCCTGGCTGTCGACCCGGTGGGCCAGTAGCAGTTTGCCGAAGGGCCTGAGCCGCTCGACGCGGCGCGCGAGTTCGTCCCGGCTGACGGTGCTGATGTCCAGTTTGATCAGCTCGCAGTGTTCGACCAGCGCTGCGGCTGTGCCGTCGTCGGCCAGGTCTTGCAGGGCGATGCTAAAGCCCTGGTCGCGCAAGTCGCTGAGCGCAGCCAGCAGGTCCGTGTCGATGCCTGAGCCCGCGGAGATCTCGAGGATGAACTTGTCCTTCGCAAAGGGGATGCTGTGCCGCTGTTTCAGAAAGGCGTGGGGGAGATTGATCAAGGCGGGCTTGTCGGCGACCAGCAGCTTCAGGCCGATCTCCATGAAGACATTGGCGACAATCTGCGACGAGGCGGGGTCGCTGTCGTCGATGCTGGAAAATTCCGCATCGCTGTTTCGAAATTGCAGCTCGTAGGCGAAGGTGCCCTCGTTTTCATCATAGATGGCCTGACGGGTGATCGAGATCTCAGGGGCGCTTGGCGATGGGTTCAAAAGCATGCTGGGCTCTCTGACGTGCCGAAGGGGGAACCGGGTTTCGGGAGTTATCGGCAAGTCAGGGGATTAACCTGAATCCGTGGCTTAACCGGACTGGGTGGTCAGGGCACGCAGCAGCGTGCTGAATTGTTGAGCGGGCCGCAGTGGCGGTATGATGGGTCTTATTTCCGGCAGTGCTGATACAAAGATATAAAGACGTATACAACGGGGTGAAGGGATGGAGTATCGAAAACTGGGTCGTACCGATATCGAGGTCAGTGCCATCTGTCTGGGCAGTATGACCTGGGGCGAGCAGAATACCGAGGCCGAGGCCCATGCGCAGCTGGATGCGGCGCTGGCGGCGGGGGTGAATTTTATCGACACCGCCGAGATGTATCCGGTGCCACCACGGGCCGAGACCTACACCCTCACCGAGCAGTATATCGGCCGCTGGCTGAGCCGCCGGGGCCGGCGTGACGAGGTGGTGCTGGCCAGCAAGGTGGCAGGCCGGGCCGACTGGCTGGAGTACATGCGTGACGGCCAGGTCTGCCTCGATCGGGCCAATATCGAGCAGGCCCTGCACGGCAGCCTGACGCGCCTGCAGACCGATTATCTCGACCTGTACCAGCTGCACTGGCCGGACCGCAATACCAATTATTTTGGCCAGCTGGGTTACCGCCATGCGCCGGACCACAGCGTGCCTATCGAAGAGACCCTGCGGGTGCTGGCGGATCTGGTGCAGGCGGGCAAGATTCGGCAGGTGGGCCTGTCCAACGAGACCCCCTGGGGCACCATGGAGTTTCTGCGGCTGTCCGAACAGTACGACCTGCCCCGCATGGTGAGCGTGCAGAATCCGTACAGTCTGCTCAATCGCAGCTTTGAGGTGGGCATGGCCGAGGTGGCGCATCGGGAAGACTGTGGTCTGCTGGCCTATTCACCGCTGGGGTTCGGGGTGCTGAGTGGCAAATACCTGCACGGGCAGCGCCCCGCCACGGCGCGCATCACCCTGTACGAGCGGTTTACGCGTTATTCCAATCCGCAGGTGGAGGCGGCCACCGAGGCCTATGTGGCGTTGGCGCGCGAGCACGGGCTGGATCCGGCGCAGATGGCCCTGGCCTACGTGACCAGTCGCCCCTTCGTGACCAGCACGATCATCGGCGCGACCAGCCTGGAACAGTTGCAGAGCAATCTGGCCAGCAGGGATCTCTCCCTGAGCGATGCCCTGCTGGCCGGTATCGAGGCGATACATCAACGGCATCCCAACCCGGCGCCGTAAGTCCGATAGCTTATCGGCACAAACCAGTAGCAGAGGGTAATGACATGAGCAGTGACAGGGGTAGTAAGGGGCGGTGGGCGCGAGCCTGGGTTTTGATCACGGGGGCGCTGTTGTTGACGGCCTGCGCCACCGTCAATAAACAGCATCCGCTGGTGCTGGAGGGGGTGGTGACGGAGGCGCAGATGGCGGAGGTGGCCAGGGTGTATTTCATCCGTCCCAAGCCCTATAAGAGCAAAGGGGTGTCCGATGCCCGGGTGCGCATCTCGTTCCAGAATGAGACCCTGCTCACCCAGGCGGAGGGCAATTACAGCCTGCTGTATATCAGGCCCGCCATGGGCCTGCTGAAGGTCCATTCGGAGACGATGTTCACGGATCAGGCCGTCCCGGTGGAGGTGTGGCGGGCTCGGGAATACAAGTTTATTGCCGGCAAGACCTATTTCGTCTACGTGCGTCAGCTCAATGAGGAATTCCGCGGGGTGTTTTATGAGCCGCAGCCCGTCAGCCTGGCCGAGGCCCAGCAGCTGATCCAGCCGGGGGACGGCTTTGTGGGGGGCACCCTCGCCACCGGCGCCGCCCGCAGCGCCCCCATCGATAGGCTCACCGAGGTCGATGCCCCGCCGGCGAGCGCCGTCAAAGAGCTGCTGCCCGCCCTGCCGGAGAATATCTACAAGCAGGAAAAATACCTGTACAAGGTGCGATAGCAGCACACGATGCGGCTTGTCAGGCCAATAACGGTGTCGCGGGCGAGGCGACTCGCCCCCGGCGGCGCGCTGTGGGCCGGGCTGGCGATAGCGGGTATTGCGCTGGTGCTGGGGGGCTGTGCGGTGCCGGCCGCGAGCGTCACGCCGGTCAGCGTGACACCGCGTATCGTGGCGACCGCGCCGCAAAACCTGCAACAGGGCAAGGCCGCCCGCCTCACACTGCCGACCGCTCAGTGGACACCGGACACCCAGCTGGCGCTGATGCCCGCCGGGCCCTATCGCACCCATCTGCTGACGCTGACCGCGCCGCCGGTGGCGATGCTGGCGGTGGGCACGGCAGCGGCGGGTCAGCGGGTGTTTCTCGCTACCGCCGACCGGCGGCTGTCCATTGTGGACTTTCCCGCCGCGGGGCTGTCGTTACCGAACGCATCACCGGACGCGTCACCGCACGCACGTTCTCCGGGCCTCTCTTCAGACAAGGATCTCTTGCACGGCGACCAGGCCCAGGTGCTGGCCCAGCTGGAGCTCGCCAGTCCCGTGACCCAGCTGGCCCACGCGCAGGATCGGCTGCTGCTGGCCCTGGCCGATGGTCAGCTGCAGTGGTGGGATATCGCCACACCGACCGCGCCGCGCCTGCTGGGCTCGCAGCCCCTGTCCGGTCGGCTGCTGGACCTGCAATGGGATGGAGAGACGGCCTATCTGTTGCTGGGCCAGGCGGCGGATGAGGTGCAACTACAGCGCTGGCTGTGGGCCGAGGCGACATCGCCCCGGCTGGACCGGCAGTGGGCATTGCCGGTCGCGGCCGATGCCTTTGCCGTGCGTGGGTCGTGGCTATGGACGGTCGGTCCGGCGGGCATCGCGGTGCTGGATATCGCCGCCGGGCAGGCCCTGCTCCGGGACACTCAGGCCACCTCGGGGCGTCCCGACGACGTGCAACTGCAGGGCCGGCTGGCGCTGGTGGCCGACGGTCGCGGCGGCCTGGTGCTGTTCGATATCGGTACCCCGGCACAATTGCAGTGGCGTGGCAGTTACAACAAGCACGGCGCGATCCAGGGCCTCGCGGTGGCGCCGCTGGACGCGACCGCTGGGCCGTCGCCCGGCAGCCTGACCCCCCGCGGCGACAGCGCCCTGCTGATGCTGCGCAGCGGCGGGGTGTTGCGCCTGGGCCTGGCCAATCCCGCCCTGCCCAGTAGCGGCGCGGCCTTTCGGGCGGATGCACCGATCGTGTTCGGCGCCCTGCACGGGGATGCCGCCCTGCTGGCGACCGAACACAGCCTGCAACGGGTGATGATGGTGGGCGATGGCCGGGGCGCGATCTCCTCCGAGGGGCTGAACCTGGGCGGCAGTCGCCGCGGTGCCTTTGCTGAGGGCGATGACGACCACATCCTCTACGTGGCCGACTGGTTCTCCGGCCTGCACCTGTACGACATCCGCAACCCGCGCCGGTTACGCCACCTCTCCAACTACCACACGCCGGGATCCAGCAAGGGCGTGGCGCTGCTGGGCCACTACGCCCTGGTGGGGGATGACGATCAGGGCCTGCAGATCATCGACGTCCAGGACCCGCTCCGCCCCCGCTGGACGGCCGAGCTGACCCCGGCGGAGATGGCCGGGCTGGGGCTGGCCTACACCATGAAGCGGGTGGGCAATACCCTGTATCTGGCCGACCATCGAGGCGGTTTTCACATCATCGACCTGACGGACATTCGCCAGCCGCGCCGCCTCGGCGGCTACGACACCCCGGGCAAGGCCTGGGATATCGAGGTGCAGGGCACGGTGGCCTTTGTCGCCGACGACCGCGCGGGGCTGTTGCTGTTTGACGTCAGCGACCCCGCCAGTCCCGCACCCTTTGCCCAGTTTAATCCCGGCGGCCAGGCCGAGGCGGTGGCCCTGCAGGACGGCCGTGCCTATGTCGCCTTTTTCGATCAGGGTCTGTACACCCTGGATGTCCGCGACCCCCGCCAGCCCCGGGTCATCGGCCACACACCGATCCCCGGCAACGCCCGCGGCCTGGAGCTGGGGGACGGCGTGCTGTACGTGGCCAGCTGGGAGGCCGGCCTGCAGGTGGTCGATACCCAAGGCCCGGCGGTGCCCCAGATCATCGGCCAGTTCGACACCGATGGCGCGGCCTGGGGGGTGAAGGTCCGGGGGGGGTACGCCTACGTGCTGGACTGGTGGGGCGGCATCAAGGTGGTGGATGTGCGCGACCCCGCGCGCCCGGCCTATGTGAGTCGCTACCACGCCCGCGATCGCCTGCAGCAGATGCGCAGCAGGGATACCTATCTCTATGCCGTCAGCGGTGCCGGGGGCCTGCAGGTCTATGACATCAAAAATCCGTTGAATCCCATCTGGGCCAAGGGGCTGGAGATTGCCGGCCACAGCCAGGATCTGTGGATCGGGGATGAGCGCCTCTATGTGGCGGCGGGTGCCGGCGGGGTGGCCATCGTGGATATCCTCGACCCCTTCTACAGTCGGCAGATTGGCCACATCGAGACCCCTGGCGAGGCCACTCGGGTGCGGGCCGGTAACGAGTATGCGTATATCGTCGACAGCCTGGCCGGCCTGCTGGTGGTGGATGTACGCGATCCGCAACGGCCGCGGGAGGTGGCGCGTTATGAGCTGTCGGTGCACGATCTGTGGCTGGACGGAGAGGATCTGTGGCTGGTGACCGAGCAGGGTCTGGCGCAGCACCGGCTGGCGGCGGATGGTCGACTCATGCCGGGCGCGGTGGTGCCGGGGGCGTTTGTCGGGGTGCGGGCGCAGGCTGGGCTGGTGGCGGCAAGCCACGCCTCGGGCCGGATCAGCCTGTGGCGGCGCCCGGCCGAAGACCGGCCGGATGTCCTGGTGGCGCTGGGGCAGTATGACAGCGCCGATGTCATCACCGGCCTGTGGCTGGACACCGATCGGCTGTATGTGGTGGGGCGTGAGACCGGCCTCAGCGTGGTAGACATCCGCCAGCCGCAGGCGCCGCGCCTGATCGCGGTCTATCCCCCCACCGGCAACCATACCCAGGTGAGCATCGCCCGCGGCGCGGCATTTCTGGCCGGTGAGGCCAGGCTCGCCTCGGTCAGCCTGCTGCCGGCGCTGGCGGTCGGCGCTGCGGCCGGGGGCGGGCTGGAAGTACAGCTGCCTGACGATCTGCCGCTGGGGGCCTACCACCTGTTGTCGGTCGGGCCGGACGGTCGGCACCAGCTGCGGCCGAAGGCGATTGAGGTCGGTTTTACCGCCCCCGGCCGGCGCCGTTTCTCGCTGGATACCTATCGACAGCTCATGACATCCCCCCTCAAGCCGCCCGTCGAGGCGACCACCGATATCCCCGCCGAACGCTGAAGGCCGGCCCGGCCGCTGAAGCTGGCCGCGGATTTTGCGAAGCGCGTCCCATTTTCGGATTTTTCGGTTGTGCCAATCACCTGTCAGGGGCTAGGATAGTGACGATTATCCCAATCTAATCAGTGGCTTAATGAAATGTGCCGGTGGTCGGCTGACAGGCGGCTAGAGGTTTTTCTGGTATTCATGGTTATACTTTTTTGAACATCTGTCGCTAATGGCGTAATGCCGGTAATTTTGGCCACTGTTTCAAGAGGATAGATATGTCGACCTCCATCACCGTACGCCGTTATCTCGATGCGCAGGACGTGCGCTATTCCATCATCAACTGCCCGGTTGACGAGCAGGGACGATGGAAGGGGGACATTGGTAAGGTATCGCCCTCCGCCGTCGCCCGGGCGATGATCCTGAAGGATATCAGCGGCCTGGTGATGGCCGTGTTGCCGGTGACCCACCGCCTGAAGCTGGACGCCCTGAACCAACAGCTGCACCGCAAGCTGCGCCCCGCCGATGAGGCCGATTATCGCGGTGTGTTTGCCGACTGCTCGCCGGGCATCCTGCCGGCACTGGGCGAGGCCTACAGTTTTGAGACGATCATCGATGATTCCCTGCTGAACCAGGACTATGTCTATATTGCCTCGGGCAACACCGGTGAGCTGGTACGGATCAGCGGCGAGGACTTTCAGCTGCTGCACAGCAATGCCTGGTACGGCAACACCTTTTCCCAGATCTCGGAGCAGCGGGTAGCGCCGTCGCCAGCGGACACCCTGGCCGCGACACCGGCGCCCCGCTCGCAGCCTGAGCGGGTGTCCGCAATTCAACCGGAGGTAGCGAAAATGCCGATTGCCACCATGCGTCAACGTGTCGAACGAATTACCGAACTGCCGGCGATGCCCTCCCTGGCGCAAAAGATCATTCAGCTCAATTCCAACCCCTACGCCCATGCCGAGGACCTGGCCAAGCTGGTGGAAAAGGATCCGAGCCTGACAGCGCAGATCGTCCGTTATGCGCAGTCGCCGTTTTACGCCTATCAGGGTCAGGTGGCCTCGGTACGCCAGGCCATCTCCCGGGTGCTGGGATATGACATGGTGATGAATATCTCCCTGGGCGTGGCGGCGGCACGGCCGTTCAAGATCGCCCCGGAGGGCCCGCTAGGCCTGAATGCCTTTTGGCGCAACGCGACCTACAGCGCCGCGCTGACTCAGGCGCTGTGCAATGTGATGCCGCGCGCGCAGCGCCTGCGTCCGGGCACGGCCTACCTCGCCGGGCTGTTGCACAATTTTGGTTTTCTGCTGCTGGGCCACCTGTTTCCTGAAGAGTTTGCGCGGCTGCAAAAGGCGGTCATCGATGAGCCCCAGGCGCCGGTGTTCGAGCTGGAGCAGCGCCTGATCGGCACCACCCACATGGAGATGGCCGTCTGGTTGATGGAGGCCTGGAACATGCCGCAGGAGATCCTGGTGGTACAGCGGGAACATCACAACCCGGACTATGTCGGACCGCATGCCCAGTATGTGCAGCTGGTGGCGCTGGCCGACCGGCTGCTGAAGGGGCTGGACATGGGGGATGCCGCAAGCGATGAACTGCCGGACGACCTGCTGGCCGCGGTAGGGATCGATGCGGGACAGGTGGCCAGGGTAATGGAGCGCGTGGTGGAGGGTCGCGAGGAACTCGACAGCATGGCGCGCCAGCTGGTCGCCTGATCTATACCGCCGCGCCTGCCGCCGACCATCGCGCGGCCAACCAGAGGTTAATGCCA
This sequence comes from Gammaproteobacteria bacterium, assembly GCA_032250735.1. Lineage (NCBI taxonomy): Bacteria > Pseudomonadati > Pseudomonadota > Gammaproteobacteria > Gammaproteobacteria bacterium. The sequence goes on along the minus strand of JAVVEP010000004.1, from coordinate 61,372 downwards.
GCTTGTCATGACTGACGATCTGTATCACGAAAATCAAATCCTCCGCCGCAGACTACGGGCCTTTCTCAGCCAGGCCCGCGAAAACGAGCAAAAACAGCGCCGCTTCCACGAACAGGAATTACGCCTGATCAGCACGCCCTCGCTGACCGAGCTGGTGCAGCGGGTGCTGTTTAATTATCGCACCGCCTTCGGGCTGGATGTGGTGAGCCTGGTGCTGCACGACCCCGAATATGAGATCCAGCGTATCTTTGAAGACGACGGCGTGCGCCTGGGCGAGGTGGAGCAGCTGCTCTTCCAGCACGATCTGGACGCGCTGGACACCCTGTTTGGCATTTCGGCAGAACCCCGACTGGGCAGATTTGTGTCGCGCGAGCACGGCTTTCTGTTTGCCGGGGGAACGACGACGGTGCGCAGCGTCGCCCTGTTGCCCCTGGTGCGTTACGGCAATCTGATTGGCAGCCTCAACCTCGGCAGTGAGCAGGAGACGCGTTATGTCGAGGGTGCGGCGACGGATTTCCTGCAACGCCTGGCGACTGTGGTGGCGATCTGCCTGGAAAACGCCACCAATCATGAGCGCCTCAAGCGCGTCGGACTGAGCGACTCCCTGACCGGGGTCAACAACCGCCGTTTCTTCGATCAACGATTACTGGAAGAGGTCGGACGGGCGCGACGCGCACAGGAGCCGCTGACCTGTCTGTTCATGGATGTGGATCACTTCAAACGGGTCAATGACGAGCACGGCCATCAGACCGGGGATCAGGTGCTGCGCGTGGTGGCGGGACTGATACGCGAACAGCTGCGTGGCAGCGATGTGCTGGGCCGGTACGGCGGTGAGGAATTTGCCGCCCTGCTGGTCAATGCCAGCGGCGAGGCGGCGATGGAGATTGCCGAACGCATTCGTGCCGTGATTGCGGGGCACGCCTTTACAACCGTGGACGGAAAATCGCTGGCGGCGACCATCTCGATCGGTGTCGCCACCCTGCTGGACAGGGGCCAGGAGGCCTCGCTGGCCGTGCTGGCCAACGATCTGGTGGACCGTGCCGACCAGGGGGTATACGCCGCCAAGCACCAGGGGCGTAATCAGGTGGTGTTGTTGAGTTGAGAGTCTCGGCTTTCAGCCGGGGCGGCGCGGCTTGTTGCCCGAGCCTCGATGTCCCGGGGACTTGTTGCCTGAGCCCCCGCGATGTCCGCCCCGTTGGCCGGATGCGCCGTGATGGCCGGGCTTGCGCTCGACACGCACCGGCGGCTTCAGCTCGGTGGCCAGCAGCTCGGTGGTGATCTTGCCGCGGGGGATCTCGTACCCAAGGTAGTCCTGGATGTCGGACAGTGAAAAGGCATAATCCTCGCAGGCAAAACTGATGGCGTCACCGCTGGCGCCGGCCCGTGCGGTGCGGCCGATACGGTGCACGTAATCTTCGCTGTCCTGCGGCAGGTCGTAGTTGATGACGTGGCTGACGGCCGGAATGTGCAGTCCGCGGGCGGCCACGTCGGTGGCCACCATGATCGCCAGTTCGCCCTTCTGAAACTCATCGAGCAGGCGCAGGCGTTTGTTCTGCGGCACATCACCGGAGAGCAGGGCGGCCTTGAAACCGTTACTTTCCAGAAAACCCCAGACCTTTTCCGCCGCGCGCTTGGTGTTGACGAAGATGATGGTGCGGGTGGGATCCATGTGTCGCAGCAGGCCGATGAGCAGGGGGATCTTTTCGTCATTGGACGGACCGTAGACGACCTCCTCGACCCGGTCGGCCGTGACCTTGTCGGTTTCGACCCGCACCGTAATCGGGTTATTCATATGCTCGTAGGCCAGCTCGGTGACGCGCAATGGCAGGGTGGCGGAGAAGCACATATTGAGCCGCTCGGTGGGTGGCGGCATACGGCGTAGCATATAACGGATGTCCTTGATGAAGCCGAGGTCGAACATGCGGTCTGCCTCGTCCAGCACCATGGCCTGGATGGCCTTGAGGTCATAGACACCCTGCTTGAAATAGTCGATAAGACGGCCGGGTGTGCCAATCAGGATATCGACACCCTCTTCGATACTGCTGCGTTGCTGCTCATAACCCGTACCACCATAGACGGCCTGTATCTGCAGCCCGCAACCCTCGGCCAGCGGCAGGGCGTCCTTGTGGATTTGCACTGCGAGCTCGCGGGTGGGGGCGATGATGATGGCGCGCGGTTGATTTTTTTTGCGCTGCGGATCAGCGGGCAGGGTCTGTAAACGATGCAGGATGGCGAGCAGAAATGCGGCGGTCTTGCCGGTGCCGGTCTGTGCCTGACCGAGGATATCCTTGCCCTCTAGTGCCAGCGGCAGGGTTTGTGCTTGTATGGGGGTGCAGTGGGAAAAGCCGGCGGAGGCAATGCCCTGTAACAGGGGTTCGGCGAGCTTCAGGTCAGAAAAGGCAACATCGGATGTGTGAGTATTGGTCATGATGCAAAAGAATAACAGGAATGTGACGATATTGTGCTTGAATTCTATGGTCGATTAGGCTGAAATGAGCAACATGCCGTCCCAGATGTTCGGACGAGCAAAGCGTGTCCCGGCAGGTCTGTAACGCAGATGCTAAATTTCCCCCGATTTATTACCCCATGGAGGTCTATCAGTGAGTGGAGACATCGTTTACCTCACAGACGATTCTTTTGAAGATGAAGTCGTGAAAGCAGAAGGCCCGGTGTTGGTCGATTATTGGGCTGACTGGTGTGGCCCGTGCAAAATGATCGCGCCCATCCTTGATGAGATTGCCGAAGAATATAAGGGCAAGATAAAGGTCGCCAAGCTCAATATCGATGAAAATCCCGGTACGCCACCCAAATTTGGCATTCGCGGTATTCCGACGTTGATGTTGTTCAAGGGTGGAAATGTTGAGGCGACCAAGGTGGGTGCCGTATCCAAGTCTCAGCTAACGGCTTTCATTGATAGTAATATATAAGCCAGTTGTTGATGCTGTCGCGTGTGACAGATCAATAACGGGAGAACTGGGGTAGCTGGTTCGTGAAGTGATGGTTGGTGCCGATCTCCATAGCCCCCGCATTTTTGGCGATGGGCTGGACGGCGCCGATACTTCGTGCTAGCTTTACCGCCAATAAGAATTGCATTTGAGCCGCTGTCCGGCTGTCTTCTATATTCAGTCGTCTGCTTTAAGCCCATTTAAACGGTTTATTTCAAGACAAATTTCACAAAAGATTCAGGCAGCGATTCAAAACAATCGAATATCTGTGGCCTTAGATCGCTCTCGCCAGCTGCATCCATTGCCCTAAATTTGCGCCCTATTCTTACCCTAATAGCACCCTAAGAGCACCCTTTTAGACTACCCAGTTTTTTACAGAATAATCATACCCGAACATGACAGGTCGGTTCCTGGCCGGCCTGAACAACCCCCCAACTTTTTCCCGATAACCCCCCATAATTTCAACTGATCGCAGAGCCTATGAACCTAACAGAACTGAAACAAAAATCCGCATCCGAGCTGACCGAGCTCGCCCACACCACTGGCGTAGAGGGCATGGCCCGGGCGCGTAAACAGGACATCATCTTCGCCCTGCTCAAGGCGCATGCGAAAGGCGGTGAAGACATATACGGCGATGGCGTGCTGGAGATCCTGCAGGATGGTTTTGGTTTCCTGAGATCGTCGGACAGTTCCTATCTTGCCGGGCCGGATGACATCTATGTGTCGCCGAGCCAGATTCGACGTTTTAGCCTGCGCACCGGCGATACGATCTCCGGCAAGATTCGTCCCCCCAAGGAAGGCGAGCGTTATTTTGCCTTGCTCAAGGTCAGCGAGATCAATTTTGACCGCCCCGAGAATGCGAAAAACAAGGTGCCGTTTGAAAATCTGACGCCGCTGTTTGCCAACGAGCGCCTGACCCTGGAGCTGGGCAATGGCAGTACGGAAGATCTGACGGCACGGGTTATCGATATGGTTTCTCCGGTGGGTAAAGGCCAGCGTGGGCTGATCGTCTCCCCGCCCAAATCGGGCAAAACCATGATGCTGCAATACATCGCCCAGAGCATTGCCGCCAATCACCCTGAATGTATCCTGATTGTGTTGCTGATCGACGAACGCCCGGAAGAAGTGACGGAGATGGCGCGTTCGGTGCGCGGTGAAGTGGTGTCCAGTACCTTTGATGAGCCGGCGAGCCGCCATGTACAGGTTGCGGAAATGGTGATCGAAAAGGCCAAGCGTCTGGTGGAACACAAGAAGGATGTGGTGATTCTGCTGGATTCGATCACTCGCCTGGCGCGCGCCTACAACACCGTGATTCCCTCTTCAGGCAAGGTGCTGACGGGGGGTGTGGATGCCAATGCCCTGCATCGCCCGAAACGTTTCTTCGGTGCCGCGCGAAACATCGAAGAAGGCGGTAGCCTGACTATTCTGGCGACCGCTCTGGTGGATACGGGGTCGCGCATGGACGATGTCATCTATGAGGAATTCAAGGGTACCGGCAACATGGAGGCGCATCTGGACCGCCGTATCGCCGAAAAACGCATCTATCCCGCGATTGATATCAATCGCTCCGGGACTCGTCGTGAGGAGCGCCTCACCAATCCGGAAGAACTGCAAAAGATCTGGATTTTGCGCAAGCTGTTGCATCCCATGGATGAAATAGCGGCGATCGAATTCCTGTTAGACCGACTAAAGGACACCAAGGTCAACGCCGAATTCTACGACTCAATGAAACGCTAACCCGTGCTGGATTGATTTTATTCCCTGTTTTTCCCCCAATGTTTGTAAAGGCAGACCATGAATAAGCGGTGGCTAAAGCGCGCAGCAATGTGCGTCCTGGCATGCGGCGTCGTATTGCTTGGTGCCTGTTCGCGCGAATACCCCACGGAGCTGATGAATGCCGCGAAAGACGGTAATCTGAAGGCGGTGCAGGATGTTGTACAGCGAGGCGCCGATGTTGGTGAACGTAGCAACAAGGGCAAACGTGCGCTGATGTTTGCTGCCTCTGAAGGCCATCTGGATGTAGCGCAATGGTTGGTCGAGCAGGGCGCGGATGTCAATGTGGCCGACAATTACGGCACCACGGCGCTGATCGTGGCCGCCACGGCGGGTCATCACGCGGTAGTGAAACTGTTGCTGGAGCACGGTGCGAATATCCATGTGCGTGACGACAGCGGCGGCGCGGCGCTGGTGAATGCCGTTTATTTCGGCCACACCGAAACAGTGCAATTGCTGTTAGACGCCCTGAGCCGAAACGAAACCCCGCCGCTGGACAAGCGTGATGGTGAAGAACTGTTGATGCTGGCCTCAGGTCTGGGCCATGTGGAGATTGTTCGGCTGATGGTGGCGGCGGGTATTGATGCCAATGGTCGGGGGCTTAAGCGGCGCACGCCGCTGATGGCCGCTGCCGCATTCGATCGTGCGGAGGTCGCCAGAATCCTGTTGGCGCAGGGCGCCGATCCTCAGGCGCAAGATGACGATGGCAATACGGCCCTGATGGTTGCGCGGGACAAAGGCAGCGCCAAGGTAACGGCCTTGCTGGCGGCGTCCCGCTAAGAGGCTGTCGGATTCAGGATGAATTGGCTGCGGAAGTGGGAGAGCGGCCCAAATTTCCCACTCCCTCGCTTCAATCCACCTAAACCCGACAGCCTCCTAGCGCCCTTCAGATAGAGGGCCCAGCATGTCCTGGCCCATGTTCCCAATGGCGAAACCGAGACCTGGCATCAGGGTGCCGGGGGACGGACGCCCATAAATTCGTTCCAGCGTGCCGGCGTGCCTTCATGGGGTACGCTGTGGCAACGCTCACAGGTCCAGAGCGCGAAGGCCACCTTGTCGTGGCAGCGGCCGCAATATTCACCGGCCAGGACGCCATCCATGGAGATGTCATTGGCCCCCTTCTGTTGAATGAAGATGTCGGGATGACAGTTTGAACAGGCCAGCCATTTTGTATGCGCGAGGTGGGGGAATTTGACCCACGGCATCTGGCCGGTGTCCTTGAACATGATATCCATGTCCAGCACGGCCATCTGACTCTCTCCCCTGAGATCGGCGCGGGGTTCAATGATGCCGAGATCCATTGCCTTGACCCAGTCAACACCGCCGCGACGATCCAGCGGGAAGGCGCTCAGCGCCTCTGCCGGCTCTTGTAAGGCGCTGATGGCGGCATTTTCCGGGTCGTGGATACCGTCCGTGGCGAGGGCCTCGGTTTTGACCTCATTGGCAAAAAAGCGGTTGTCACGCCAGCGCTTACCCTCGCCCACCCCGCCTTCCACCACATACGTGGCGCTGCGGGTGGAGGTGGCCGGCGCGGGTGTGCAGGCGCTCAGCCACTGCACCGTGACCAGTGAGACGAGCAGCGCAGTGTAAAATCCAAATCCGCGTTTCAACCACGAATTCAGGTTAAAGCCTTTAGGCATTCGTCCTCCCTTACTCATATATCGTCAGCGTCCAGTGATGGCGACGTCGCTATTGTTTCGCGCCGGCGGCCTTTAGTACATCCAGGACCTCGTTATAGCCTTCGTTGCGGGCGATGACGATGGCGGTGCGGCCATCCTTTGCCTTGGCGTTGACGTCAGCCCCTGCGGCAATCAATGTTTTTATGCTGTTGAGGTGGCCACGGTTGGCGGCCCACATCAGTGCGGTCCAGCCGTTGTTGTCGGCGAGTTCAGGATCGGCCTTGCGGGCCAGAAGCAGTTCGGTGGACTCATCCTGGCCCTTTGACGCGGCGCGCATCAGCGCCGTCCAGCCGTCATTATCGCGGGCGTTGATGTCGGCGCCGGCATCCAGCAACAGGGCCAGGGTGGCGGTCTGGTTCTGCCTGGCGGCATGCATCAGCGCCGTCCAGCCATACTTGTTGCGCTCATCCACCGCGGCACCCTCGGCCAGTGCCGTTTCCACCGCGACGGGGTCGTTGGCAAGGGTGTGTTGCATGAGCTCGGTGTTGCCGTCACAGGCGGCGAACAGACCGAAGCTAGCGCACAGCAGCAGGAGCCGTCCGAGCGCTGAATATCTATGGTGTGTGCGTGTCTTGATCATTGCGGCAGTGATACGTCGTTGTCCGTCAGGGAGATGGCCCAAGTCTACTCCCCTGGGAACGCTAAAAGTGTATCAAGTCGCTTGCCGTGGGCATAGGCTGGAAGGCCGTGAATAGGCAAGACCCCATCGCTCGGTTACTATGCGCCTTTAAATGAGCGGCAGGATATAAAGGCGTATGGCTTCGATTGCATGTCCACATTGTGGTGAAAACACGTTCAGCTGGTGGGATCGATATCTCACCGGGAAATGGGCCGTATTGCGGTGTGCAAACTGTGATGGCCGCGTCTGTGCCCAGCCGGTTGTGCTGGCGGTACTATATTTTTTATATGTCTGGGATGTGGTGCTGTTCGGTTATCTCGCCTACCTGGATTCACTCTGGTATCTGTTGGTGATGCTGGTGGGCTGGCTGATTCTGGACTATTTCTCGGTCTACGTGCCGTTTTCCGCCCTGCGGGCGGGGCGGGTGAGACGCGAGCCCGGCGCCCCGGCTGCTGCAGTCGACACCCAGACCGATCAGCAGGGTATCGATCCCGCGAGTAAAGACGCCTGAGAGCATGGCGCGGATCCTGACGGTTGGTATCGCAACACTCGATATCATCAACGCGGTCGATGGTTTTCCGCCAGAGGATGCCGAGGTCCGGGCCACGGCACAGGAGATGCGCCGGGGTGGAAATGCCAGCAATACGGCGGTGGTCCTGTCCCAGCTGGGACATGAGTGCGCCTTCGCCGGTAGCCTGGCGGATGATGCCAGCAGCGAGGTGATCCGCGCCGAGCTGAAGGCCTACCGGATTGATATGGGCGCGGTGGCGACCGTGGCGGGCGGGAGGGTGCCCGTCTCGTACGTGACACTCAATCAGCAAAATGGCTCGCGCACCATCGTGCACTATCGCGAGCTGCCCGAATACCGCTTCGCGGACTTCGCCCGCATCGACCTGCACAATTTTGACTGGCTGCATTTTGAGGGGCGTAATGTGCCGGAGACGCGCGTCATGCTCGACCACGCCCGACAGCAGCGGCCGACGCTGCCCATCTCGGTCGAATTCGAAAAGCCGCGGCCGGAGATCGAGAGCCTGTGCGCCGGTGCAGACCTGCTACTCTATTCTCGTGGCTATGTGCAGAAAAGCAGGGTGCAGCAAGGCAGGACGCAGCAGGGTGCGGAGGCTCTAACCGATCCGGTGGCCTTTCTGCGCGAGCAGCATCGGCGCTGGCCGGGCAGCGAGCACACCTGTACCTGGGGTGCGGATGGTGCCTGGGGGATTGATCGCCATGGCGGAATCACGCACAGCCCGGCCCCGCAATTGTCGAGTGTTGTGGACACCCTGGGGGCGGGCGATACCTTTAACGCGGGCATGATTCACGGCAGGCTGAGCGGCGGGGGACTGTCGCAGGCACTGGCCGAGGCCTGCCAGCTGGCGGCTGAGAAGTGTGCCCGGCAGGGCCTGCATGGACTGCGCCTGGGCGGCAGTTCGCAGTGATCGTCGCCGAGTGGCCTGGCGCGTAAACCCGAACGCAACAAGACCCATCAACCCGGAAGCAAAAATGCAGGCGCTGAGCAGAAGATCATGACGGACTTTTTAATTGTCGGCGGTGGCCTCATCGGCCTGCTCAGCGCACGCGCGCTCAGTCGGACGGGGGCGAAGGTGACGCTCATCGAGCGGGCCCAGCTGGGCAAGGAATCCTCGTGGGCGGGCGGCGGCATCCTTTCGCCCCTGTATCCCTGGCGCTACGCCCGGCCGGTGAACGAGCTGGCGACATGGAGTCAGGCCCGTTATCCGGCCCTGGCGAATGAGCTTGAGCGCGATACGGGGATCGATACGGAGTGGACCCGGAGCGGCCTGCTGGTGCTGGACGAGGATCAGCGCGAACCGGGGATGGCCTGGGCGGCGGCGCAACAGGTCACGGCGCAGGCGGTCGATGGGCCGCAGATCCGGGGGCTGGAGCCGGCGCTGCGAGCAGGGCACGCCGCCGGCCTGTGGATGCCCGAGGTGGCGCAGATACGCAATCCCTTCCTGGTCCAGGCCCTGCGTCAGGATCTCCTCAAGCGTGGGGTGCGGGTGGCGGAAGACACCGAGGTCACGCACCTGCTGACCAAAAAGGGGCGCATCAACGGCGTGCGCACCGAATATAACGAAGTGCTGGCGGACCGCGTCATCATCGCCTGCGGCGCCTGGAGCGCCACCCTGCTCAAGGATCTGGGGCAGGAGGTGCCGGTGATGCCGGTGCGCGGGCAGATGATCCTGTTTCGCGGGTCGCCGGGCCTGCTCAACCATGTGGTCCTGCATCAGGGACACTACCTGATCCCGCGCCGTGATGGCCGCATACTGGCCGGCAGCACGATGGAAGAGGTGGGCTTCGACAAGACCGTCACCGTCGAGGCGCGCAATGACCTGATTGCGGTGGCCTGCGCCCTGGTGCCTGAGCTGGCGGAGGTACCGGTGGAGCGCCATTGGGCCGGCCTGCGCCCGGGCTCCCCCAGCGGCATCCCGTTTATCAGCGCCCACCCGAAGGTAGACGGCCTCTACATCAATGCCGGGCATTTTCGCAATGGGGTGGTCATGGGGCTGGCCTCGGCCGAACTGCTGGCGGACATTGTGCTGGAGCGCACGCCGATCCTGGATCCGACACCCTATCAGCTGGCCGCCTGCGCCAGCACGGTATAGGCCGGGCCGCCGGCGCGACATTGCACACTGTGTATTTGCGGCGATATACTGGCCGCGTGGTAGAAACAGCCTGGGCACGAACCAATGAATCAGACAGTCCCCTCCGTCGACGACCTATTTCAGCAGTGTGGCATCGCACCCACCCAGCAGCGTCGCCAGATTGCAGAAATCCTGTTTGACCGGCCGCAACACGTCTCTGCCGAGCAGGTGCTGGAGCGGGTGAATCAGTCCGGCAGCGTGGCCTCCAAGGCGACGGTGTACAACACCCTGGGCCTGTTCGCCCGCAAGGGGCTGATTCGCGAGGTGATCGTCGACCCCAGCCGGGTGTTTTATGATTCCAATCCCAGCGTGCATCACCACTTTTTCAATGTCGATACCGGTCAGCTGGAAGACATCGATGCCCAGCACCTGATGCTGCAGGCGCTGCCGCCCCCGCCTGCGGGGACCGTCCTGGAGGGGGTCGATATCATCGTGCGGGTGCGTTTAACCCCATAAAGCCGCGCGGCACAGTTGTCCTTAGCCGCACCCCTCTTTATACTCGCGCCAGCCTGGCGATCCAGCGCTTCGTCTTAATCCCACGCCATACCACGCCGATGTAGCTCAGTTGGTAGAGCAACTGATTCGTAATCAGTAGGTCGGAGGTTCGACTCCTCTCATCGGCACCATTTATTTTTTCACGATCCTCACCACCCACTCATCCACCCGCTAGGCCGCCCGTGGCGGGCGACTGTGTGCGGGACTAGGGGTGCAGGATTATAGGTGCAGGATCAGGGGCGGATAAACTTGAGCTTGAATTGGATCCCGGTGACCAGGTCGGTGAGAGAGTAGTGTCCTTCTATACCATTAGCGGTGATGTCGGTGGTCAGGGTATAGATGATGCCCATTTTCAGTCCGCCGCTGAGCTGGTTGCCGCTGAGGTCAGAGGCCTTGGTGGTGGTGAAGAGGACGGCGCCGTCGTTAAACAGCTCAAATTTGTCCAGTCGAAAATCCCGATTGGACAGGTTGAACATGAAAAACCCGAAACGGGTGTCCTTCGGCAGCAGCGGGCCGCTACCGGCCGGGGCATCGTCAAAGGCGGCGCCGGCAATGACCTCGAACAGATTCGCGGTGCTGTAGAGGGTGGTGGTGTTGCGCAGGGCGGGGTCAATACTGGCCTCGATCTGTAGCAGGCCGGTCTCCGTGGCGGTGAGGCGGGTGCTGGCGATGCCGTCGGTGGTGCCCAGGACCACCGGGCTGCCCAGGGGGCTGCCCGTCTGACTGACCTGTAGCGTGACCTCGGTGCCGTCGGCAACACTGCTGGTGGGGTCGGCGGCCCGTACCCGCACCTCGATGGCGCTGGGATCGATGTCGTTATTGAGCAGGGCGTTGGGCGTGGCGAGCACCACCAGGGACACCGGTCGTTGGGGGGTGTCACTGATGGTCAGGTCAAACGCGGCGCTGAGGCCGCCGAAATGGGCGCTGATGACAGCGTCGCCGCTGACCCCGATGCCGGCTAGCACCCGGCCGCGATCGGCGGCCTGGTTGCTGACCGTGGCCAGGCCCGGTCGATCGGAGCTCCAGATCACCTGCGCGTCGAGCGCCTGGCTGCTGCTGTCATCAAAATCGGCCCAGGCGGTGAGCTGCTGGGCCTCGGCGCTGTCCAGACTGTCGCTGGCGGCAGTGATGCGCAGCCCGCTGAGGCTGGCATTGCTGATGCTGATGGTGCTCTGTGCCTGCATCTCATACAGGTTGGCGGTCACCAGGACATCGCCGCTGCCGCCCAGAGCCGTCAACTGCCCCTGCTGGCCCGCACTGTTGTCGGCGCGCAGCCGGGTGCTGTCCGCCGGGATCGCCGTGTCCCAGCTGACCTGCTGGGTGACATCCCATTCCTTATCGTCGGTATCGAGGGCGAAGGCCTGCAGCTGGGTTTGGGTGCCGATGGCCAGGGTCGAGCTGGGGGGATCGATCCGCAGACTGTCCAGGGTGGCAGCGTTGACGGTCACCAGGCTGTATCCGGTCACCGCTCCCAGCCGGGCGCTGATGCGGGCGCTGCCCGGCTGCAGGGTGCTGAGTGTCCCCGCATCGATGGCGGCGATGGTGGGCCGCTCGGACTCCCAGCTCACCTGGCCATCGAGGTCCTGCACCGAGCCATCGGAAAAATTGCCCTCGGCACGCAGGGTCTGTTGGATGCTCAGCGGCAGCGACAGCTCCGCTGGCAGCACCGTGATGGAGAGCAGCTTTGCCGAACTGACCACCAGACTGGCCTCGCCGCTGACGCCGTCCAGGCTGGCGGTGATGGTGGTGTTACCCGCCGCCAGGGCGAGGGTCTGGCCCTGCTCGTCGACCACATTGCTGGCCAGGGCCACACCGGCGTCGGCGCTAACCCAGCTGGCCGCGCTGGTGATATCCCGAATGCTGTCGTCGGAGTAGCGACCGGTAGCCCGAAAATCCTGCCGGGTGCCGACGGCCAGATACGCACTGGGCGGGGAGATCTCGATGCTGACCAGGGTGGCGGCGGTGACGCGCTGATCCAGGGTGCCGCTGACTGTACCGCCGGTCGTCACCAGGCTGGCCGTTATGGTCACCTCGCCGATGGCCAGGGCGGTGGCCAGGCCGCGACTGCCGCTGGCAGTGCTGATGGCCAGGATATTGGGTGCGCTGCTCGTCCAGTCCACCTGTTCGGTAATATCCTGCAGCCGGTTATCGCTGAAATGGCCCAGGGCGAGCAGCGGCTGTGAGTGGGCCAGAGGCAGGCTGCCGGACGCGGCGCTGACCTCGATGCTTTCCAATACGGCATCGCTCACGGTGAGGGTCTGGCTGCCGGTAATGCCCGCCAGCGTGGCGCGGACCGTGGTGCTGCCGATGGCTTGCGGCTGTGCCCGCCCCGCGACATCGATCACCACAATACTGCTGTCGTCACTCTCCCAGCTGACCTGCTGGGTGAGCACCTGATTGCTGCCGTCGCTGTACAGTCCCCGCGCGGACAGGTCGAGGGTGGTGCCCTGGGGCAGCACCGGGGCCTCGGGGGTGATGAGCAGCTGAATCAGTTCCGCCGCCTTGACGTCGAGCTCTATCTGGGCGCTGACACTGCCCAGGCTGGCATCAATAGTCACCGTGCCGGCATCGACGGCGGCGATCTTCCCGCTGTCGTCGATGGTGGCGATAGTAGTGTCGCTGGACTGCCAGCTGACCTCCCCATTCAACACCCGGGTAGTGTTGTCGCTGTAGATGCCGGTAGCGGTAAGTGAGAGCGCGGTACCCTTGGCGAGGGAGGGTTGGCTGGGGGTGATGTCAATGCGGGTGAGGCTGGAGGGGAGCGATGTCGGGGAGCTGGAACCACCGTCACCGCCGCCGCCACCGCCACTACAGGCGGCGAGTAGTAGCACAAGCATTATCGCCAGTGACTGTAAACTGTGGCATCTGAAAAATCGCATGTCCGTCAACTCCCTTTTACGGCACCGGCGGTGAGCCATCTGCCTACCTATTCAATATAGTCTATGCCGCAGCGATGTATCATTCGCCAGGCCAAAGTACCGGTAAGGTTATCGTTTTCGTGAACGTCAGCAGTGGTTAGGCCCGCCCGGAGCCTGGCGGACCTGGAAGGGGCTGCTGGCCCCGGGAGTGTGCGAAAAGGGGTGGGTGAACGGGTGGCTCTCAGGACTTGTCGGCGGGCTTGCGGGGATCGAACTGGACCACAACGCGGTCGCTGGGCTCGTCGATGAAGCGGGGCTTTTGGGGGGTGACATTGCCGCCCTGGGCATTGAGCTCGGCCTCGCGGGAGACAATGAGGTCCAGACAGGCGCGCATGTCGTTGATGGTGCTGTCGGACAGGGGGTGGCGCATGCCGGGGGCGGTGTGGGTATCCTTGGCGATATTGGTGAGCACCTTCTTCACCATCGAGAGGATGCGGGATTCGGTGCTGTGGTCGGGTTGGTTCATGGCTGCCTCGGGGGGTCGTCAGGTTGTTGTGGAAAATCGCTGTGGCAAATCACTGTGGCGAAGCGTATGCGCCGTACGCTGGCGCAATACTGCCGCGCGGTTAAGGGTGTGTCATAGTAATGCAAGAGTATTGCAACAGCGTGTGGCGATAGACAATAGACAAATAGATGAGGTTTCGATTGTACGCCATCCGCTGCGCGAATAGGTCCACACCCCTGCCAGGTGTAACGCGGGCAAGTGTGCCGAGACTGCATGGCGGAAGAACAAATAAATGATGTCAATCAAGGAATCCCCATGAAGTCGTTGTTGAGCCCCCGCCTGTGGCTGATCCTGCTGGTGCTGATCCTGGCCGGGGCCTTTTTCGGCCTGGGTCTCGATCAGTACCTGAGCCTGGACTATCTCCAATCCCGGCATCAGTCCTTGCTGGACTTCTATGCCGACAACCGGCTGATGACCCTGCTCGCCTACTTTCTTATCTATGTGGCGGTGACCGCCCTGTCGCTGCCGGGCGCCACGGTGATGACCCTGGCCGGTGGCGCGGTGTTCGGGCTGGCCACCGGGCTGGTGGTCATCTCCTTTGCCAGCACCATCGGCGCCACCCTGGCCTTTCTGGTGTCACGCTTTGTGTTGCGCGATTTTGTGCAGCAGCGGTTTGGCGACAAACTGAAGGCGATCAATGCCGGGGTGCAGCGCGAAGGGGGCTTTTACCTGTTCACCCTGCGCCTCATCCCCCTGTTTCCCTTTTTTATGATCAACCTGGTGATGGGCCTGACGCCGATGAAGGCATGGCGGTTTTATCTCATCAGCCAGCTCGGCATGTTGCCGGGCACCATTGTCTATGTGAACGCGGGCAGTCAGCTGGGTGCGCTGGCATCGCCGGCGGACATCCTGTCGCCGGGGCTGATCCTGTCCTTTGCCCTGCTGGGCCTCTTCCCCCTGCTGGCCAAAAAGGGGGTGGCCTTTATCACGTCGCGGCGCGCGCTCAGGGCCTATCCCAAACCCCGGCGGTTTGACTACAACATCGCGGTGATCGGCGGCGGCTCGGCGGGGCTGGTGTCGGCCTATATTGCGGCAGCGGTGAAGGCCAGGGTGGTGCTGATCGAGAAACAGCACATGGGGGGTGATTGCCTGAACACCGGCTGTGTACCCAGCAAGGCGCTGATCCGCTCCGCCAGGATGCTGCACTATGCCAAACGGGCCCGGGACTATGGCTTTCAGCAGGCCACGGTGGAATTCGATTTCGCCGAGGTGATGGAACGGGTGCAGCGGGTCATCCGGCAGATCGAACCGCATGACTCGGTGGCCCGCTACCAGGGGCTCGGTGTGGAGGTGATCCAGGCCGAGGCAAAGATTGTGTCGCCCTACGCGGTGGAGGTCGACGGCAGGACCGTGACCGCAAAAAATATCATTATCGCCACCGGGGCGCGTCCGACGGTGCCACCCATCGAGGGACTGGAGACGGTCGGTTATCTCACCTCGGACACGGTGTGGGGCCTGCGCCAACGGCCGCGGCGCCTGCTGGTGCTGGGCGGCGGCCCCATCGGCTGCGAGCTGGCGCAGAGCTTTCAGCGGCTGGGCAGTGAGGTGGTGCTGGTGCAGCGCGGTGACCAGCTGCTGCCCCGGGAGGATAGTGAGGTGGCGCAACTGGTGGAGGAGTGTTTTCGGCAAGACGGCGTGCAGGTGCTCACCGGCCATGCCGCCCGGCGTGCGGAGATGGTGGCGGGCCAGCGGGTGCTGGTGTGCGAGCATCAGGGCGTCGAGGTGCGCATCGAGTTTGATCAGCTGCTGATCGCCCTGGGGCGCAAGGCCAATGTGCAGGGTTTCGGGCTGGAGGCGCTGGGGATAAGGCTGGCCCCCGGTGGTACCATCGAGGCGGATGAATTTCTGCGCACCAATTATCCGAACATCTTTGTGTGTGGCGATGTGACCGGCCCCTATCAGTTCACCCATACCGCGGCGCATCAGGCCTGGTATGCCGCGGTGAATGCCCTGTTCCAGCCGCTGAGGCGTTTTCGGGTGGACTATTCGGTGATTCCCTGGGCCACCTTTACCGACCCCGAGGTGGCGCGGGTGGGGCTGAACGAGCTGGAGGCGCGGGAGAGGGGCATCGCCTATGAGGTGAGCACCTACGGTATCGATGATCTGGATCGGGCCATCGCCGACGGCGAGGCGCAGGGGCTGGTGAAGGTGCTGACCGTGCCGGGCAAGGACCGGATCCTGGGGGTGACCATTGTGGGCAGCCATGCCGGCGAGCTGATCGCCGAATTCGTGATGGCGATGAAACACGGCCTGGGCCTGAACAAGATCCTCGGCACCATCCATATCTATCCCACTCTGGCGGAGGCGAACAAATATGTCGCCGGCGTCTGGCGGCGGCAGCACCAGCCGCAGGCCCTGTTGCGCTGGGTGGCGCGGTTTCATGCCTGGCGGCGCGGCGACTGATGTCGCGATTCTGGGAACAGACTCCGCTGGCGGAGATGGATGCGGCGCAGTGGGAGTCGCTGTGTGACGGCTGTGGAAAGTGCTGTCTGCACAAGCTGGAAGATGAAGACAGCGGCGAGGTGTATGTGTGCAATGTCGCCTGCCGCTTGCTGGATATCGAGGCGTGCCGTTGTAGTGACTATGCCGCCCGCCAGCGACGGGTGCCGGCCTGCACCGTGCTCACGCCGGAGCGTATCGCGGAATTTCAATGGCTGCCGGAGACCTGCGCCTATCGCCTGCTGGCGGAGGGCCAGCCCCTGTTTGATTGGCACCCGCTGATCAGTCACGATCCGCAGTCGGTGCACGCGGCGGGCATCTCGGTACGGGGGCAGGTGGTGAGCGAAACCGAGGTCGAGGACCTGCAGCAGCATCTCACCGACTGGGTGCTGTAGCCGTTGCAGGTCGTTTTGATCGTCTGTCGATTTATGCCGGAATCAAAATGTTTTAGCCGCTCACCGCCGCGACTGGTGTAAGTTTGCAAAGGTAAGTTGGGAAAATCACAGGAGTCGCCACGTGTCACAGTCACCATCCAGTGCAGCAACAGAGCCGGAACAGGTCCTCCGGGAGATCCGCATCAATCCGGTGGTACCCAGCGAATCCGTGCTGGTGGCCACCGCCCGCGGCCTGCGTCCCAAACAGGCGGAGCAGCGGGCGCCGCGCGATACCCGCGCCCACGTGGAAACCTGCCCCTTCTGTTCGGGCAATGAGCACATGACGCCACCGCAGATCGCCACCTACCCGCAGCACGGGGACTGGCAGGTGCGCATCGTGGAGAACCTCTATCCGGTGCTGGGAGACGACCGGCCGAGCGCGGATTTCTCGTTTGGCCTGCAGCAGACTATTGATGGTTATGGGCGGCATGAGGTGATTATCGACCACCACAATCACGGCATCAGTCTGCACGAGATGAGCGAGCAGCATCTGGCGATGTTGTTCGGCGCCTATCGCGACCGCATGGCGCAGTTATATGCCGCCGATGAGCGACTGCGTTATGTGCTGGTGTTCAAGAATTTCGGCCCGGCCGCCGGCGGCAGCATCCCTCACACCCACAGCCAGATCATTGCCATGCCGGTGGTGCCGGAGAATGTGCAGGCCGAGGTGCTGGGCAGCGAACAGTATTATCAAAAGCATCACCGCTGCATCTTCTGCTCATTGATCGATGAGGCGCTGACCTTCGAAGCGACCATTTATGATCGCGAGTCCGGCAAGGTGCGCCGTCGGCTGGATGTGGGTCAGTATGTGATTGAGCGGGGTGAACGTTTTATCGCCATCAAGCCCTTTGCCAGCCGTTATGAATGGGAGGTGCATATTCTGCCCATCCATCATCAGGCCGATTTCCAGGCGATCAGCGAGACCGACCTGCTGGAGCTGGGTGGCATCATGCGCCGCACCATGGCGCGTCTGGACGCCGTGCTGGGCGGCGCGCAGTACAATTATTTTCTGCACACCCGGCCGCATCATGCGCCAGACTCGGTGAACAACAGTTATCACTGGCATCTGGAAATCTGTCCGCGCACCAGCATCCCCACCGGCTTCGAGCTGGGCGCCGGTCTGTGCGTCAACACGGTGAGCCCGGAAGTGGCGGCCAGCCAGCTGCGCGATGTAAAACTCTAGCGGAAATATCTTCTCCATCCGTAACATTTCCCGCCGGATCGACACTGTACGACCAGCGCGATTGTTGCGGCGCACATGAAACAACGCAAAACCATCGTGTAATTGATCGCAACATGTTTGAATGGGTGCGACTGTCGGACATTCGTGCGACAGGTAACTATTACAGGGAAAAGGAGATAAAAATGCAGCAGATTAAAAGGATGCTGAAGGCGCAGGTCGTGGGCACGGGTTTACTGGTCGCCGTGTTGGCCAGTCCGGCGTTTGCGGATAAAAAGGACCACAAACGTCTGGCGGTGGACAGGGTGAAGGGGGATCTGTCGGTGATGGTGTTGGGTTCCGGTGGCCCGTTCGCCTCCGCCGGTCGGGCTGCCGCGAGTTATCTGATCTTTACCGACGGCCGACCGCGCATATTGATGGACGTGGGTGGCGGCGCATTCAAGAGCCTTGCGGAGAGCGGCGTCAATGTGAAGGATCTCGATCGGGTGCTGCTGACGCATCTGCACATTGATCATACCGGGGATCTCTCATCGGTGATCAAGACCGTCTACTTTCATACCGCCGGCGCAGGCGCTACCCGGGATGCACCGATTCACATCTGGGGCCCTGCCAGCAGCAACGGCGGCTTCCCCGATACCACAGCCTATGTGGATGGCCATTACGCCCTGCCCAATGGCACCGAGCGTTACCTGAATGGTTTCACCGGTGTCATCAACGCGGGTACGTTCAGTTATATGGGCCACGATCTGGGCTCCGACTGGGCGAGCGGTGTGTCGGAGCTGGTGCTGGATGAGGGCGGCCTGACCGTGACCGCGATGCCGGTAAAACACGCCACGGTGCCTGCGGTGGCCTACCGCATTGAATACAAGGGCAAGAGCATTGTGTATTCGGGCGACACCAATTCAGAGTCCGGCAATATGGCGGCCATCGCCAGCAATGCGGACCTGCTGATCTATGATACGGCTATCATGGATAGCCACCCGAACCCGGCGATGTTGCAGCTGCACACCACCCCGTCACGCATGGGCCAGGTCGCCGCCGAGGCCATGGCCAAAAAACTGGTGTTGTCGCACATCACGCCCAATACGGAAAACAGCCTGCAGGAAGTGAAGAGGCTGGTGCGTGCCCAGGGTTATCAGGGAGAGATCAAGGTCGCCAGCGATCTGAGGGTGTTTAATCTCGGTCACGATTGAACCGCGACAGCAAGGTAAAAAAACGGGGAGCCACCTGAACAGTGGCTCCCCGTTTTGTTTTGCGGCGCTTTTTACGCCACGTATTGCAGCACTTATCGCGAACGTGCATCCCGCGCCAGGATATCCATGGCGACATTGATGGCCTGCAGGCGCGCCTCGTCACCACCGCGATCGGGGTGGTGTTGCATGGCCAGGCGTCGGTGCTGGGTCTTGATGGCCGGCCAGTCCACCGGGTCTTCCAGCTCAAGGGTGGCGAGGGCCTGACGGCGATCGTCGTCGCCGACGAAGCGCGCCCAGAATTGCGTGAGTAATTTTTCTACATCGCCGGCCTGTGTGATGTTCAGATGGTTCAGATCCAGATAGTAGTCGCGCAGGGGATCGTGTTCGGCAAGCTGGGCCGCGCCTGCGGTCTTAAAGGGAAGCAGCCGGATGCCAAGCGTGTGGATATCGAGCCGCGCTATCCGTGATTCCCATAGCTGGTCGCGCAAACGGTAGAGGGCGTGGAATAACAGAAAATGGGTCTGAAACAGGGAGAGGGGATCGCGCAGCTGGTCGCGGCTAAAGTCCGCCCCGTGCTCGGCCTCAAGGGCCATGATCAGCTCATATTCGCTGAGCCCGGCGGGATGAGCGCGCAGCAGCCGGTGTAATAGGTCGAGTCGTTTTTGCAAATCGTCAGACAGGCACTATCAAGACGGCAGCTGCGCAGTCATGCACCAATAAGCGTTGTTTAATTGTTGACGCTGATCAGTTCGATCTCGAAGATCAGGGTCTCGTTGGGGCCGATGGCGCTGCCGGAACCGCGCTCACCGTAGGCCAGTTCTGCGGGGATAAAGACCTGCCATTTGTCACCCTCATGCATCAGCGGCAACACCTCTTTCCAGCCGGGAATCACCTGGTTGACGTTGAAGGTGGCTGGGCTATTGCGACGATAGGAGCTGTCGAACTCGGTGCCATCGATGAGTGTGCCGCGATAATGGGCGGTGATGGAGGTTTCGGCGCCGGGCTGTTTGCCCTTGCCGGAAAGCAGGACCTTGTATTGCAGGCCGCTGTCACGGGTAATCACGCCTTCCTTCTGTTTGTTGGCGGCGAGAAAGGCCTGGCCATCGGATTTGGCCTTTTCACCCTTGCTGGCGCGTTCGGCCAGCAGTTCTTGCTGGGCGGATTCCATGGCGGTGCGCATTTCGTCCAGGCTGAGTTGTGGCTCCTTGTCGGCCAATACATCGTTGATGGCGTCGGCCATCATTTTGGTATCTATTTCCAGATTGTCGCGTTTAAAGCCCTGACCGACCTGGAAGCCGATGGCATAGCTGAACTTTTCCTTATCGGTGCTGGGTTTTGCGGCGATAGCGGCGCCGGCCTGCAGGGCGAAAACGGCAGCAAGGCCGCTAAGCATGAGTAGTTTTTTCACGATGGTTTCCTTGGGTTGAGTAAGTGGGTTGAGTAAGTGGATCGAGTGAATGGTTCAGATGAAAACGTTGAATCTGGCGTCAAGTGTATCTGTCTCTGTCAGCAGAGAGAAGTTCCCCGGCGGGCCGGCTGGATCCGCCTCAGCACAGCATGCAAAGCAGGGCACCTTTAAAGAAAGCGCCGCCAGTCGTATTCGGGGTCACCAATGACCAGAAAGTGCGGGTTCAGCAGTGAGTCCTTGGTATTGTAGCGTAAGGGCTCGCCATCGGTTTTGATGATGCAACCGCCTGCCTCTTCGACGATGCACTGTGCCGCAGCGGTATCCCATTCGGACGTCGGGCCGAGGCGGGGGTAGAGGTCGGCACTGCCTTCGGCGACCAGACAGGACTTCAGCGAGCTGCCCATGCTGATGATCTCATAGTCGCCGAGCCGTTGCAGAAAGGCCTCCAGTGAATCGCCGCGATGCGAGCGACTGCCGGCAATGATGGTGCTGGCTGGTGTCTTGGGCCGCGTATGGATGGCGGTGGCAGGGGTGTCCACGCTGTGCGTGGCATGACCCAGCACCATTTTGAAGACGCCGGCACCGCGAGCGGCATAATAGGTAGCGCCCGTCACCGGCGTATAGATGACGCCGAGCACCGATTCATGTTTGTCGATAAGTGCGATGTTAACGGTGAACTCGCCATTACGTTTGACGAATTCACGGGTGCCATCCAGGGGATCGACCAGCCAATAGCGTTGCCATTGGGCGCGTTCGGCAAAGGGGATGTGGGCGGACTCTTCGGAGAGAATGGGTATCTCCGGCGTCAGCTTGCTCAGGCCTTCCACGATGGTGTGATGTGCGGCCATGTCGGCCGCCGTCAGTGGTGATGCATCGGATTTGTGCTCGACATCGAATTCGGTGTCGTAAACTTCCATGATGCGGTGCCCGGCCTGTACCGCCAAATCGATAACAGGTTTGATGAGTGTTTGGTCTGCGGTACTGGGCACAGGTACTTCCTTTATATTCCAAATTGATCGTTACGGGTTAGGCATTGCTGGTGACGGCGGGTCAGGCCCCGGCGCGTTGCGCCAGGTGTTCACGTACCATAAACAAGGCGGCAATACTGCGCGCTTCCGTACACTCTTCGTGGGCAAACAGCTCGGTCAGTCTGTCCATCCGCCAGGGTACCACTTCGATGGCCTCGGGTTCGTCCCCGGCATGTCTCTCGGCGTAGAGGTCTTCTGCCAGCACGATATGGGTTGCATGGCTGAGATACCCCGGAGCCACCGTCAGGCTGGTGAGATGATGCAGTTTGTTCGCGCCGTGCCCGATTTCTTCCATGATCTCGCGGTTCGCGGCGTCCAGCAAGGTCTCGTTGGCTTCAATACGGCCTTTCGGCAGGGCCAGTTCATAACGGTGGACGCCGGTGGCGTATTCGCGGATTAGCAAGACGGTGTTCTGGTCAAGCAGTGGCACGATCAGCACCGCGCCATTTTCGGAGCCGATCAGGCGCTCGTGGCGGACCTCGGTGCCATTGCTGAAGCGCAGCTCGCGGCGTTCGATGCGGAACATATCGGTGCGCGCAACAATCTCGGAATGCAGGATTTCTGGCAGTGACTGATGGGGAGATTTCGGCGTTGGGTCTTTGCCCATGGCGACATTGATCCTTTGTTTTTTCTAGACGGCGCAAAAAACAAATCCATCGGATGAGGTTTCAGGCTGAAATACACCTATATAGTAGCGTGTTGATAATGCGATAGCACGAAAAAAGTCCATTCTATGGGTTCTGCGATATTGCGAAAGCTTTCAAAAGAGTCTATAAAACAAGGCAAATCGGCGCGAACCGATTGAGTGGGTGCGACATGTCGTGCAGCTGCTGCAAATCGGTGGTGAGTTGGCTTTGGATTTAGGTGATAAAACAGCGTTTAAAAACGCATTTATAGTTTCAGTTTTGCTGTTTGCAGGCTGTCTGCAGTAACTAAGGGCTGGCAACAAAACATACATCAACGGGAGAACGCCACATGGCATTGAAGAAGGCAGTAAAAAAGAAAACCGCAAAGAAGAAAGTGGCTGTAAAAAAGGCTGCGCCGGTTAAAACCATCAAGGTGGTGAAAGAGCCAATGACGAAGACCGCATTGTTCGCCAGTATTGCGGAAACAACCACGCTCTCCAAAAAGGATGTTGCCAATGTGTTTGATGCCTTGGCCGACATTATTAATGGCCACATCAAGAAGGGCGCAGCTGGCACCTTCACCCTGCCGGGCTTGATGAAGGTGAAAACCGTGCGCAAGCCGGCAACCAAGAAGCGCAAGGGTGTGAACCCCTTTACCGGTGAAGACACCATCTTCCAGGCCAAGCCTGCCCGCACCGTGGTCAAGGTGTTGCCGCTGAAGAAGATGAAAGATATGACCGCCTAGTGGTGCCGGGCCGGCAGATTTAGCCGGCCGGTTTGCAACGGCGTTAGATCGGAAAGAGCGGGGGTCATTGGCCTCCGCTTTTTTATGCGCGCGATGTTTTGCGATCGGCGGCGCTGCCAGCGGGTGAAGGGCAGGATTAAGATGGGGTGTAGAGAGGCGATTTGGGGCGCTAAACCGGCATCAGTTCATCGATAGGCCAGCGTGGCCTGGCGCCAAAGTGGTTGCCCTGGGCCTGCCCTGCCGCCAGACGCAGAGAGCCTGCGAAGGCGATCATGGCACCGTTGTCGGTGCAAAAGGCGGGGCGCGGATAGTAGATCTCGAAGCCTTCCTGTTGTGACAGTGTCGATAGGCGCGCGCGTAATGTCTGGTTGGCGCTGACCCCACCCGCCATTACCAGTCGGGTAAGCCCGGTGTGTTGCAGGGCGCGCTTGCATTTGATCGCCATGGTATCGGCCACGGCGTCCTCGAAGGCGCGGGCGATGTCGGCACGGGTCTGCGGCAGATCCGTCGCTGGTTCGCTGTGGTCGCGCAGAGTGGTGATGGCAAAAGTCTTTAGTCCGCTGAAACTGAAGTCGAGACCGGGCCGATTGGTCATGGGGCGAGGGAACTGGAAGCGTTCAGGGTTGCCCTGTTGGGCCAGCTTTGCCAGCGCCGGGCCGCCGGGATAGTCCAGGCCGAGCAGCTTGGCGGTCTTGTCGAAGGCCTCGCCCGCGGCATCGTCGAGGGTTTCACCGATAATTCTGTAACGGCCGATGCCGTTAACCTCTACTAATAGGGTGTGGCCGCCGGATACCAGCAAGGCAACAAAGGGGAATGCCGGAGGATGGTCTTCCAGCAGCGGCGCCAGCAGGTGCCCCTCCATGTGATGGACGGCCACGGCCGGGACATTCCAGGCCCAGGCGAGGCTGCGACCGATGGCGGCGCCAACCAGCAGTGCGCCCACCAAGCCGGGACCGGCGGTGTAGGCGACTCCGGTGATGGCCTTTTTGTCGCAATTGGCCTCGTCCAGCACCTGCTGGATGAGCGGCAGGGTCTTGCGAACGTGATCGCGCGAGGCCAGTTCCGGGACCACGCCGCCGTAATCGGCGTGCAGTTCGATCTGGCTGTAGAGCGCGTCGGCGAGCAGGCCGGCCTCGTCATCATAGAGGGCGACGCCGGTCTCGTCGCAGGAGGTTTCGATGCCCAGGGTGAGGCGTGAAGGTCGATTTGCCACTTTATCGCTCATTTAGTGAAAATTTTTGTCCCGATATTTTGCATTTTCGGGCGTGAATGACTAGAATTCCCGGCTCCCTGTCCTGGCGTGGCCGTGGCGGGGAAGTGTTGTTGTATGAAATCGGGTGATGCGCATAGTGTATCACTACCTAAAAGTTAGAGGATTGGAAGACCAATGCCGAATGTTCGTGTAAGAGAAAATGAGCCTTTTGATATCGCTCTGCGCCGGTTCAAGCGTTCCTGCGAGAAGGCCGGTGTACTCACCGAAGTGCGTCGTCGTGAATTTTACGAAAAGCCTACCCAGGCACGCCAGCGTAAGATGGCTGCAGCCGTCAAGCGCCAGTTGAAAAAGACATCGCGCGATATCCAGCGTCGCAAACGCCTCTACTAAGATCTCCTTGTTGCCCCCGCGCGGTCGGGTATCGCGCCGGGCTCCAGCATCCTTTCCTTAGTGTTTCATCCGCGGCTTCCCGGCCGTCGGTTTATCGACTGCGTAGGTATGTGCATGGCTGATTCAATGCTCAAGCAACAATTGACCGACGACATGAAGACGGCGATGCGCGCGAAAGATAAGCCTCGCCTCGGCGTTATCCGTCTGGCGCTGGCGGCGATCAAGCAGCGCGAGGTGGATGAGCGCATCGAACTGGATGACGCGCAGGTGCTGGCGGTGCTCGACAAAATGGTCAAGCAGCGTCGAGACTCGGTCAGGCAGTTCGAAGATGCCGGCCGCCAGGAGCTGGCGGATCAGGAAACCTTCGAGATCGGTGTGTTGCAGGGCTATCTGCCGACCGCGCTGAGCGCAGCTGAACTCGACGCGCTGATCACCGCCGCCATCGAAACGACCGGTGCCGCAGCCATGAACGAGATGGGCAAGGTGATGGGCGTACTGCGGCCACAGGTGCAGGGCCGTGCCGATATGGCCGAGGTCAGTCAGCGCATCAAATCTCTGTTGGCTGGCTAAACGCGCCGACACGCTCCGTCTGAATTCTGCCCGGCAGGCCCCTAATCTGCATCCCAATTTCACGACTATGCTTTCGGCGTTGATCTTTTCTCCAGCGCCCGATTTCTTGTATCGTTGAGCCCATGGCCGGCCGTATCCCCACTTCTTTTATTGACGAACTTCTGGTGCGCGTCGATATCGTCGACGTCATCGACAGCCGGGTGCAGCTCAAAAAGACCGGCCGCGAATACCAGGCCTGCTGTCCGTTTCATAACGAAAAAACCCCCTCCTTTACCGTCAGTCCCGACAAGCAGTTTTATCACTGTTTTGGCTGCGGCGCGCATGGCTCGGCCCTGGGTTTTCTCATGGAATACGAACACATGGGATTCGTGGAGGCCATCGAAGAGCTGGCTGCCGGGGCGGGTATGCAGGTGCCGCGTGAGGCCGGCCAGGTCAGTGAAGAGCGTGGCCATCAGGACCTTTACGGCGTGATGGAACAGGCGGCGGGCTATTATTGCCAGCAACTCAAGCAGCATGCCGAGGCGGCACGCGCCACGGATTATCTGAAAGGGCGCGGTCTGACCGGCGAGGTGGCCGCCGCCTTTGAGCTGGGATTTGCGCCGCCGGGTTGGGACAATCTGGGCGCGTACCTGCTCGGCAAGGGGGTGACGGAGGCGCAGCTGTTGCAATCCGGTCTGGTGGTGAAAAAGGATCGCGGCGGGCACTACGACCGCTTTCGTGATCGCATCATGTTCCCGATCCGCGACCGGCGGGGCCGCGTGATCGCCTTCGGCGGACGCCAGCTGGGCAACGAAGAGGGCCCCAAATACCTCAACTCGGCAGAGTCACCGATCTTTCACAAGGGGCGCGAGCTTTACGGGCTGTATCAGGCGCGCAAGGCCGAGCGCCAGCTGACCCATGTGGTGGTGGTGGAAGGTTATATGGACGTGGTCGCGCTGGGGCAGTTTGGCGTGCTCAATGCCGTGGCCACCCTGGGCACGGCGACAACGCGGGATCATCTGGAACGGCTGTTTCGGGTGGTGTCCAGGATTGTGTTCTGTTTTGATGGCGACCGCGCCGGACGACAGGCCGCGTGGCGCGCACTGGAAAATGCCCTGCCGGTGCTGAGCGAGGGCCGGCAGGTCAGTTTCATGTTTTTGCCCGACGGTGAAGACCCGGACACCCTGGTGCGCAAAGAGCAGCGGGCGGGGTTTGAGGCGCGTGTCGCCAGCGCCACGAGTTTCTCGGATTATTTTTTTGGCGAATTGGTCGAAGCGGTCGATATATCCACCATTGATGGCCGGGCACAGCTGGTCACGCTGGCCCGGCCCTTGCTGGAAAAGCTACCGGAAGGCATGTTTCGGCACATGATGGCGACACGTTTGGCGGAGATCGCCAAAATCGACCCCTCCGCCCTGGTCGGTCTGACGGTGGCGGTGCGCACACCGGCGCGCCCCCGGTCGCGGGTAGTGTCGGCCCGGGGCAGTTCACCGTCGACGTTGCGACAGGCGATCCAATACCTGCTGCATCGGCCGGGCCTGGCGGTACAGATCGACGACTGGTCGGCGCTCGAGGGCCTGGATCAGCCCGGTCTGCCAATATTACGCCAGCTGGTTGAATTGTTGCGGCAGAACCCACAACTAAGCTGTGGGGGAATTGTCGAACACTGGCGTGCACAGGGCCAGCATGAAGAGGCGGGACAGCTCGCCAGACTCGCCGCGCAACCCATGATGGTGCCGGACGAGGGTCTGGAGACCGAGTTCCGGGCGGTGGTGGATAAACTGGCAGTGTTGCGTGACGAGCAGCGGTGGGAGTATCTGTTATCCCGGCTGCAGATGGGTACGGCAACGGACGCCGAGAAAGATGAATATTCTGAGTTGAGTTCCAGGGGCAGTCGCAAGGCATAAAGGCCTGCATGCGCGGTTGGGTGATCGGAGCGTTCCGATTGCCCGCGCCAGCCACACAGATTCCCTGATATTGGCGGCCTAAATCGGTCGCCAACCCCTGGTGGGTTTTGATATACTACCCGGCTATTTTTCGGTCGGGTTTGAGGGCAGGTGTTACATGTCTATGAATGCAGAGCAACAATCGCAGCTAAAACTGCTGATCGCCAAGGGTAAAGAACAGGGCTTCCTGACCTATCGGGAGGTGAACGATCACCTGCCCAGCGGTATCGTCGAGGCAGACCAGATCGAAGATATCGTCAGCATGATTAACGACATGGGTATCGTGGTACACGAGGTCGCCCCGGACAAGGACAGCATTGTCCTGTCGGAAGACAATGTCTCCACCGATGAAGATGCCGCCGAAGAGGCCGCCGCCGCGCTGGCCACGGTCGATAGCGATTTTGGTCGCACCACGGATCCCGTGCGCATGTATATGCGCGAGATGGGAACCGTTGAACTGCTGACCCGCGAAGGCGAGATTGTGATCGCCAAACGCATTGAAGACGGCATCAACCAGGTAATGATTGCCTTGTCACATTACCCAGGTACGGTGCGTACGGTGCTGGACGCCTACCAGGCCGTTGAAGATGGTACATCGCGCCTCACGGATCTGGTTTCCGGTTTTGTGACGGAAGGCGATGACATCCCTGTCCCCCCGCCAGGGCCAAGAAGCCCTGAGGCAATCCCGGTTGTGGTTGACGACAAAGACGAGAAAAAAGACGTCGATGCGGATGCCGATACGGACGAAGACGACACAGAGACAGAAGCTGAGGCAGAAGTTGTCGATACCGGCCCGGATCCTGAAGAGGCGAAGGAGCGCTTTGACTCCATCAGAAAACTGTTTAGTCGTTACTGGAAAACGGCCGAGAAACATGGCCGTGACGACGAGCGCTGCGTAAAGATCTATGCCCAGCTGGTGGACGAAATTGCGCAGTTAAAACTGGTTAACAAGATTTCGGATGTGCTGATCTCCAACATACGCGAGGTAGTGCAGAATGTGCGCGCCAATGAGCGCGTGATCATGGATATCTGTGTCGGCAAGGCGCTCATGCCGCGTAAGGATTTCATTACCTCCTTCCCGGATAATGAAACGGATCTGGATTGGCTACCCCGCCAGATTGCCAGCAAGGCCAGTTATTCGGCCGTGCTGGAAGAGTCTGCCGATGAGATTCTGCGCGCCCAAAACAAATTGATCGCGATTCAGAATGAGTCCGGTATCAGCATCGGCGAGATCAAAGAGATCAACCGCAAGATGTCCATCGGTGAGGCCAAGGCCCGCCGCGCCAAGAAGGAAATGGTGGAGGCCAACCTGCGCCTGGTGATCTCCATCGCCAAAAAATACACCAACCGTGGTCTGCAATTCCTCGATCTGATTCAGGAAGGCAACATCGGTTTGATGAAGGCGGTCGACAAGTTCGAGTATCGCCGGGGTTATAAATTCTCCACCTACGCCACATGGTGGATTCGTCAGGCCATCACGCGTTCCATTGCCGATCAGGCGCGCACCATCCGTATCCCCGTGCACATGATTGAAACCATCAACAAGCTCAATCGTATCGCCCGGCAGATGCTGCAGGAAATGGGTCGTGAACCCACTCCCGAAGAATTGTCGATCCGCATGGAAATGCCGGAAGACAAGGTGCGCAAGGTGTTGAAGATCGCCAAGGAACCTATCTCGATGGAAACCCCCATCGGTGACGACGAAGACTCGCGCCTGGGTGACTTTATCGAAGATGCCAACCTGAGTTCGCCAGTGAATGCGGCCACCTTTGAAGGCCTGCGCGAGGCCACTCTGGATGTGTTGGACAGCCTCACCGCACGCGAAGCCAAGGTGCTGCGCATGCGCTTTGGTATCGACATGAACACCGACCACACCCTCGAGGAAGTGGGCAAACAGTTTGATGTAACGCGTGAGCGTATTCGTCAGATCGAAGCCAAGGCCCTACGCAAACTTCGCCATCCCAGTCGGTCGGATAATCTGCGTAGCTTTATCGATTCGGAGATACCCGAGCCCTCGTCTTCCTCGTCAAGCTCTTCCTAAACAGCCTGCTTCGCCACCTCTGGGTTTCTTTATCAGGGGTGGCGAAACACAAACCCCCTGGGTTATGTTCCTGAATTCGGGAATGGTGCTAAAATGTTACCCGTTTGGGCCTGTAGCTCAGTTGGTTAGAGCAGGGGACTCATAATCCCTTGGTCCTCCGTTCAAGTCGGAGCAGGCCCACCATATAAATCAATGGCTTATAATTATTTCGTTGGCCAAATATATAAGTGTAGACACTATGTAGGCGCTGTAGCCTGCGTGGATAATTTACATAAAATAGATTAAGGTTTGACTTTCTTATTAGCTTCATAGCTTCAGTAGGCTAAAAGTTCTCATTCTGTCAATTCTATTTCAGCATAGGAATTTTCATGTGTATATCCATGTTGGAAAAGGGGAGTTTACGGCTAATGAAATGGCGTCAATGTGGGTGTCATTTGCTGTAGTTGTGAAATTCATGAGTGGCGAAATAGTAATGTATCGCCCCTCCTTATTTGCGCGAATACATCTTTATACGCTTTATTTAGGGTGACTTGGGTATGAATTTAGGTAGCGCAATTGTTGTTCAAAGTAGAGTCTCAGTACTTTTTGAACCAGTACAGGGGATACGAAAGAATATTTTTGCCATTGAAGAATCATTAAATAATCAATTTCTAGCTCCGAACCTTATACCCGTACCAGATGATGCTCCGGGAGAAATTCCAAGAATCGAGTTGCGTTCAAAAAATGGTCATTCCATGATGCAATTTTCACAAATTCGGGCGGATTTAACTACTCAATATGATGGTAATTTTAATGCCGATCATCACGCTTGCTTTTCCTACATAAAAGAGAAGGGTTCTCTTTTGTCAGGTGCGATAAATGTTTTTCAGCCAGATGTAGCCGTTACTGCACTTTCGATAACCGTTCGCTGGCCTGCTAAAGATGATGTTAATGAATCTATAAAAAGCATGAAGGGGATGTTTTTAACCGACTGCATGAGTGTGGATGATCTTGAAGATTTTCGGATTAATAAAACAACTTGGGTGAGAAATGATTATTTCCTGCTAACAACGGTTAATAATTATCGGGTGTTTGCCGCTAGTACTCCTATAGAGACTCCGCATCCCTCCTTGGCTAATTTAGAGTTGAAAGAGCATGGTCTTGAGATGGAACTTGAGATTAACGATAAGCGAACATTTAATTTAACTGCGGCTAGAAGTAAAGGGCTTGTTCAGTTAGATCGTTTTGTAGACTTCTTAGCCGATAGGATTTCTTCACCGCCATGCCTTAATGTAAAGGAGCCCAAATAATGATAAAAAATGGATTAATTGTAGTTGCAGGTGTAGGTACTGCGTTAGCGTCACTAACAGGTTTGGATAATTCTTATTACGCAAAGTCCCCAACTAAAGTTAATGCGCAACGGCATGTTGAGATGAACGGGGCAAGCACAGGATCTAAAGCCTATTCATATAGTGGTCGAGAAAATAACTATATTTACGTTCAAACAACCGTCTTTGATCTTGCGAAAGATATTTTGGGCGTAAGTCGTGATTTTTCAGTGGAAGAATCGGAAGGTTATGGCAAATTTGTGGAACAGTTTTTCTCATAATTAACGGTTATTAATTATGCCAGAAGATGGGCTTTTCAAAGAACTCTATCAAGAAGCATTTCCAAGTGTTAGCCCCTCGCTTCGTGCAAAGTTTAGCTCCTTTTTAGCATCAGATGCTTTAGACCATAAATGGATGTATTCTGCGAATCTTCGTGATGTCCCCAGTCAGGGAGATGTTTGTTACGCTGTGCCTGCTTTCTTCTTTAGTGACGGCGATGTTCGTAAAAGTCCACCCTGCCCATTTATTTTGCTGCAGCATACATGCGATATGTCAGTGGATGGTGAAGCGCTAAGAAATAAGAATTATGTGTTTGCCCCTTTATTTCCGCTTGAGATGGTAGAAAAATATTTACATTCTGATGCGATTAAAAAGAATTTTATAACGCATAAAATTTGTTTAATTTCTATACCTGGCCTTGATTCCTCGCATGTTGTCGATCTTAATATGATTGGGAGTATTGGATCTGATTGGCTTCATGCCTCAATAGAATCAGGTGATATTAAGCGCTTGGCATCTTTAAGCGATTCTGGTTTCTATTTTTTATTAGCAAAGCTTACGGCTCATTTATTACGCGCGCATTAGGGCGCTGATTAGACGTTTGTTTTTCTGTTGTACAGTTATTGACAGAACTCCAAATTGTACATTAAGAAGGTATACCTCTGATCCCAAAGAAGACTGGTTCACCACGATTGGGCATGTTTATTGTTTGGTGTTATTCACCGTGGTTATTTTTCGACAATAGCTGAGCCAGCGATGAATCAATCATGTTTTGGTTCGGCTTTCCTGGGTCGCCCATCACAGCATCGGCAGACGTCATCGGCCATGTTTGCCTACACCCGTTTGGCCTGTTCCCGAAGTCCTTCCAGCGCCTGTTCGATAACCGGGCTTTCGCTGTCGCGTGGATAGACCATGTAGGCGGGCTGGATATATTCAGGGGCGTGGTTGACACGGTAGAGCTGGCCGCTGGCGATAAAGGGCGTGGCCATGCGGGCGGGCAGGAAACAGCTGCCGCCGTTGGCGAGGATCAGCTGAATGCCGAGCCAGCCGATGTTGGCGATCTGCGGGGGGCGTTCAAAGTCCGGGTAGCTCTGTGCATGCCGGGCATAAAAATCGGGCCCCCATTCGACATACACATAGTCGTCACCCGGTTCAGTATCGTCGGGGCGGGTGCTGACGAAGATCAGGGTCTCATCGAAGATGTGTTCGACGATCAGTCCGGGGCTGTGGCTGGGGGTGTACATCAGGCCAATATCCAGCGTGCCTTCAATCAGTCGGCGCATCAGGTCTTCTTCAAATCCGATCTCGCTACGGATCACTACATCGGTGGCCCGTTGCCGCATCCAGCCCACCCATTGGGGCAGGATACCTTCCCATAGGGCGATGCGTCCGCCGATGCGAATGCTGGCACGGTAGCGATCGGGCAGCCCCACCTCATCACGGGCCTGGTCAGCGGTGAGCACCAGGCGCTTGGCATGGCCAAGAAAACGACGGCCGGCGGGGGTCAGGCTGGCGCCGTTGCGGTTGCGCGTAAACAGGCGCGCACCGAGCTCCTCCTCCAGTCGGCGGATGCGCGCGCTGATGGTGGACTGGGTGAGATACAACTGTTTGGCGGCCTCGAGGAAGCTGCCGTGGGCAGTGATCGCCAGAAAGGTGCGGGCCTGTTCGATGTCCATGGGTTTTTAGTATCGACAATTCCGATAGCAAGTAGCAAATAATTTCGTTTGACCGTTGTATATCGCGATCCTATAGTTATCTACACGCAATTACCACAGGTTTAGAAGATGTATGGTGAATACGTCTTTTTTTTGGACCATAAAGATGTATTTGTTATACACCTACTAATTCGGTCGTGCGTTCCGGCGATAAGCAATAAGCAGAAATCAACAGGGGAGGGGAGACAGGCAATGAGTTGTAACCACAAGAACACTGAACCTCGATGGTCTAGCGCCCTTTTTGGGGGCGGGCTGTTGGTGGCCCTGACTCTGCTGGCCGGCCATGCCCTGGCGACTGAGCGGGAATTCGATATGACCATCGAGGAGGTCACGGTGAAGGTGGCTCCCAGTCTGGATTACAAGGTATTCGGTTTTAACGGGCAGGTTCCGGGTCCGCTGATTCATGTCCAGGAGGGTGACGATGTGATCGTCAATGTCATGAACAACACCTCGATGCCGCACACCATCCATTGGCATGGCATTCATCAGAAGGGTAGCTGGCGCAGTGATGGGGTTCCCGGTGTGACACAAAAGCAGATCGAGGCGGGTGAGAGTTATGTCTATCGCTTCAAGGCCGAGCGTATAGGGACGCTTTGGTATCACTGCCATGTCAACGTCAACGAACACGTGGGCGTGCGTGGCATGTGGGGTCCGTTGATCGTGGATCCCAAAAATCCACTGCCCATTGAGAAGCGGGTGACCAAGGATGTGATCATGATGATGAGTACCTGGGAATCATCGGTCGCTGACAAGTATGGTGAGGGTGGTACGCCCATGGATGTGGCGGATTATTTTTCCGTCAATGGAAAATCATTTCCCTTGACGCAACCGCTACGCATCAAGAAAGGCGACGTAGTAAGAATACGCTTCTTCGGTGCCGGCGGTGCGGTCCATTCAATGCACAGTCATGGTCATGACATGCTGGTCACTCATAAGGACGGCCTGCCCCTTGATAATCCTTACTATGCCGACACGGTTTTGCTGGGGCCGGGTGAGCGGTATGACGTCATCATAGAGGCCGACAATCCGGGCCGCTTCATCTTTCATGATCATGTTGATGCCCATGTGACCGCGGGCGGCAAGCACCCTGGTGGACCCATCACCATTATCGAATATGACGGGGTGGAAATGGATGACTGGTATGTCTGGAAAGACAAACAGTACGACCCGAATTTTTTCTACAGCGAGTCGCTGAAAAAAGGTTACGGCATGTTTGATCATTCCGGTTTCAAGGGAAAGGCCGCTTCACGCGGGTTGCGTGGGAGGTAGAAATGATGAGAAGAATAAAGGCGCCGCACATTATTTATATGCTTGGGATATCGCTGATGGCAGCGTTCAGCTCTACGGTGCTGGCGGCGAATGGTGAAGCGATACTGCGCGACCGTTGTATACAGTGTCACGCGCTTGATGAGGGGGGTCCGGAAAATCTACAGGCATTGTGGGCCCAGAAGGGGCCGAATCTTTCCTATGCCGGTAATAAATACAAGCAGGCGTGGATGGAACAGTGGTTAACGGCGCCGGTGCGCATACGCCCTGCAGGAATGTTTTACGGCAACCACATCAAGCCGGGATCGGAACGGGATCAGATTGATACCACTACCCTGGTCGATCATGTGTCACTTGGCGCGGACGAGGCCAAAGCGGTGGCGGAGGCCCTGATGAAATACACGGCGAAAGCTGAACTTATCGAAGCGGGCGCCTATAAGCCGGGCACGATTTCGCTGAGCATGGGCGACATGATGTTCATTAAATTCCGCGGCTGTTCAAGTTGCCATAGGATCGAGCCAGGCTATGGTGGCGTCAGCGGGCCGGAGGTGTATACCGCCGCCCTGCGCCTGCAGGAAGACTACATGATCAGCTTTCTGAAAGACCCCCAGGCATGGTCGCCATTAACCTTTATGCCCCAATTTCACCTGAAGGAAAAAGACCTGCAGAAGTTTGTGCACTATTTTCGTGCGCTGGCCGGGGAGAAAAAACAATGACCGACTGTATTCATCGGGGGATAAAAATAACAGCAGCCCTGCTGTGTGGCTTGTTGCTGTCGGTGTCGGTAACGCAGGCCGCGGAGCGCGGAGAGGATATCTACAAGACCTATTGCTGGCAATGTCATGGTATGCAGGGCGACGGTATGGGAATCAATGTCCCGGATATGTCGGTACAGCCGCGGGACCATACGGACAGTAAAGAAATGTCTGCCCGTTCAGATGAGGAACTGTTTAAGGCCATCAAAGAAGGCGGGCGTTCCATCGGTAAATCCTTGCTGATGCCGGCCTGGGAGGGTGTGTTAAGTGATGATGAGATTCATGAATTAGTGCGTTATCTCAGAGAGCTGTGCAAATGCTAAAGAAACATTTTGCAGTCTTTGTTGGGCGGGCGCTAGTGGAGATTCCTTAGAGGGGGATCAGTTGTTGATATTAACTGGAGGATTAGTAATGAACAGAACATTAGTTGATAAAGTAATGACCGGAAGTGTGATCGCCGTAGCTGCTGCTATGATGATAAACACCCAGGTGGCGCTGGCCAAGACCGTTAAGGTAAAAATGGTGGCGAAGGAAACCACGGTCGAGATCGATAACAAGGGCACCAAATATCCTGCCTGGACCTTCGATGGCGCCATTCCGGGAAAACTGGTGCGCGTGACGGAAGGCGACGTTGTTGACTTCGAGCTGGTTAACCCGAAAAGCAATAAAGAATCCCACTCCATGGATTTTCATGCGGCCGAGGTTGATGTGCTGGGTGAGTTTGCACCGGTAAAGCCGGGTGAAACGAAGCATTTTACATTCACCGCCAAGCGTGCCGGTGTATGGATGTATCACTGCGGCGCCAGTGTGATGGCGCAGCATATCGCGCGCGGTATGTATGGTGTGATCATCGTCGATCCAAAAGAAGGGTATAGCGATAAATTTCCCAAACCGGATCGCGAGTACGTGCTGGTGCAGGGCCAGTATTTTCCCGATGCGGATAACTACAAGGCGATGATTAACAATGAAGGCTGGGCCGGCTCACTGATCAATGGCAAGATGTTCCATTACGATCCGGTGCACGATCCAGATGCATCCAAGGTGTTGCAGTCCAAGCCGGGTGAACGGGTGCGGGTCTATTTTGTTAATGCCAATATCAATGAGCCGGTGGCGTTCCATCCTATCGCCGGTATCTGGGATCGGGTTTATATCAACGGCAATCCCGACAATACGCTGAAGGACATCGCTACCTACAATGTCGCGGTATCCGAGGCGAGCACCTTTGACATTGTGTCGCCCGCAGACAAGCCCACCAACAACGCGATTGTGGATCACACCATGAAGGCGGCCCTGCGCGGTGCCATCACGGTGTTAATGAATAAGCCCGATGCCGATGCTGACGCCGGTAAGGGCGACAATATCCTGATTCGTTAGTGCGGTAAGTAGCGCTTTAAATATTATGGTCCCTGGGGCATCCATCGTGGTGCCCCTTTTTTGTGACCTGCTATAGGCCCTGCTATATGTCCTGTGATGCGGCAAACGGCCTCAGCCAGTGCTCCAGCCGCGCGGCCGCTGCATGCCGGCAATCTTGCAGGACTGTTTGACATAGCCGTAGGGGAACAGCTGGAAGAGGTGTTGCTTGGCGGCCTTTTTGTCAAAGCCGTGGATCTCAACCAGGTGTTTGATCACATGCCGCACATCGGGCGCGACGGTGTGTTCCTGCCAGTAGTTGCGCATGAAGCAGAGGATGGGCCAGTACTCGTCTGTCAGTTCCAGCTGCTCCTCGGCGGCCAGTTTGCGGGCCAGGTTTTCGTTCCAGTCATCGGGATTGACGATATAGCCTTCGTTATCACGTGCGGCCTGGATATCGGTTTGCATGGCATGATCTCCTCTATATAAGTAGTTGCTACTACTATAGCGCCCGTTTTTGATCGATGTAAAACGACATTTATTGGTGGTTAATATCGAGGATATCGATATAAATGGCGGCCAGGAGACTGCATCGCCAGATTCGGGCCGGTTCCGCGGACCAGGTGGGATCACTGCTGCGGATTTAACGGGCAGGAGGGGTTGTGGAGGTTTAGACTCATTATAAGACTTAATTATATTGACAGACTAATTTCTGATATGTACTGTATCCTGCTGGTTTATGTGCACAACCAGTGTTTTGGTTGTGCAAGGCCTTACCAGGGTCCGGTGGTTTGGATCTCTGGGCAAGGTGCCTGAGTGTTGCGAGCCGAGGCCGCCCTATCTGGCATGGCTTTTGTGCGCTAAACCAATCTTTATCAACCCATGGAGTTCGGACTACAGCAGCGGACTGTGGCTGGAAGCCAATAGAAAAAACGTAGAGGGAAGTTATGTCAATCAATCTTAAAAAATTCACCCGGTCTGTCCTGCTGGCCGGGCTTGTGTTCGGTGCAGCCACCGCGGTTGCGGAAACATTCAGCCCTGCCGTCGATAACGTCGAACCCTGTCCCGTCAACGCCGCCTATCCGGGGAAGATGTCCCTGGACGGTTCGGTGATGTTGGGTGATGTGCCGACCGACATGGTGATTGATGCGGAATTTGGCGCGGGTGCGCAGGCCATCACCCAGTGCCTGAAAGAGCGTAAAAAGGCAAAGCTGGTGGTGCGCGTGGATGATACCTTCCGCCGGGATGCCTTTGGTGCGGCCAGGTTCAATGCGGCAACCTATCTTTCCGATATCGATAAGATGATCAACCAGTACGAAAATACCCACGCGATGAAGATTGGTACCGATGTCGATATCCGCGTGGTGTTCAGTGGTACCGGCGCGATACTGGCCACCAAGGCACACCCGGTGTTTGCCGGCGCCGCGATGCGCTTTAATGCGGCCAACGCCGCGGCGATTGCCGCCGGTACGGTTCAGGCGATGCCGGTTAGCCCCGTAAATCCTTACCTCAGCAAAATCCAGCAAGGGATGGATGCAGGCATCATTTTCTATCTTTGTCAGGAGGCCTCACGCTCTCTGGGTATCACTATGAACAACAAGGTCGAAGGCATCAATTTTGTGCCTGCCGCCCATGCCGCCACCGCTGATTTTATTCAGGATGGCTACGCCATCATTCTGCCCTAGGCAGCTTCGGTGTAAGCAATAGTACCGGGCCCCGGTGTCATGGTCTGGCTGTTTCAGCCAGTTCATGAGGCCGGGGCCTTTCTATTGGCCGATAACATAACTATATTTAGTTTGAGAATGTGTGGGCGCAAGGTACACACCTGGGCATGAGTGCGGTTGGCCAGGGATGCCCGTGGCCAGTGGGGAGAAACCGTTATGGGTCGGTCGTTTCCGCGGGGCGGGTCTCCAGGCTGGCCTGCAGTGCCAGTTGATTGTGGATTTCATGTTGCTTGTTGCGCAGGTATTCGTCGCGGCTGAGTTCCACCAGTTGCGCGGGGTATCTGGAGATGTGCGCATACCAGCGCACCAGCTGCGCCGTGGGCTGATATTCCTGCGGGGACTTTGCCGCCTCCACCACCGACTGAATCGCGAAGATGTAGCGCATCACGTTACGCTCGATAACCCCCTGCAGGCCCTGGATATAGATCGGCTCGCCTTTGTCATCGGTGCCGGTAATGGTAAATCCCACCTTGCTGCGCCCCAGGGTGCTGAGATAGGTCTGCATAGCGAGCCTGGCCACCAGGCCGAAGCGATAGCGGTAGGTAAAGTGTATGAAGCTGCGCTGCCCATCAATGGGCACCGCCTCGAAACCGATCTGATAAGCAGAGGTGCCCAGCGGCCCATCCGCGGCGCTCAGGCGCAGCTGCAGGTGCGCGGCGGTGCTCGCCAGCGTTGCAAAGGTGTATTGCACGGGGTGGGCCTGCTCGGGGGGTTGGTAGTGTTTGCGGCCCACAAAAAACCGGATCTGCTCCTGCTGATGGGTGCAGGTCTTGATATTGACGTGGAGGATGGCGAGCTCGCACCACTGTCGGGGCGTGGTGAGTGTCTGCTTCAGCGTCGCAAAGGGGGTGTCCAGCACGGCATACACCTCGCCGTGGGCGAAGTCTTTGCCGGTGGTGCTGTTGAGGAGGATGGGCGATGCAAACACACTGGCGGTCAGATCGGATTTCAGGCGCGGGTATTTTTCGGCCAGGGTTCCCGTATCCAGGCGTGTAGTGGCGTTGTCGGCAGGGAGCGCGGCAGGCACGAGCCAGCAGATACCAAGCAGCAGTGTGATGAAGGGTCGCAATCGATTTCAGTCGCCGAGGGTGAATGGCACGTTGTTAGTGTGCCAGTGCAGAGCAGCGGCGCGTGGTTCTCAGGCCTGCGGCAGGCTGCGTTTGCTGCGCAGCCATTTCAGCAGGGGTTCCCACTGCTCACGATCCTGCGCCACGCTGGAGGGCGCCATCTCAAAGATGCCCAGGCCGCGTTCCTCCGCGTGAATATAGTGCTGGGTATCGCGCAGGGTGGCGACAAAGGGGATCTTCAGGCTGCTGAGAAATTTTTCCAGCTTGTGATAGACGAGGGTGTTCTCCCGCACCCGATTGGCCACCACGGCCAGTTTGGTCTGCTTGCGGGAAACCTTGCCCACCAGCAGCAACTCGTGGATAAAGTGCGCCGCGGCGCGGATGTCGATGGGCGAGGGCAGCACCGGAATGATCAGGGTCTCGGCCTTGCGCACCATGGCGGTGAGCTCCGTGCCGCGCAGCCCGGCGGGTACGTCGTAGATCACCACATCGATATTGCGCGGCACCTTGGCGCCGGCCGCGGTGCCGTCGATGCCGATGATCTCGGGGGCATCGGCGGGGCGGGCCGCCAGCCATTCCAGGCTGGAGCGCTGTGGATCAAAGTCCACGATGGCGACCGCCTTTTCCTCCTCCCAGGCATAATAACTGGCGAGGTTGCTGGCAATGGTGCTTTTCCCGCAACCGCCCTTGGCGTTTAACAGCATAATGGTGCGCATGGTCGCTCCTTCTGAAATGCCCCGTGTTGAATGTGTCGTGCGAATCAGCGTGTCGCAGAAGGCCCATTATAGGGGCCTGGCGGAGATATTTCTGCGCACCGTGTTCTAAGGTTGCAGGCCTAGCCCGGGCCGTCGATTTCCAGTGATTCCCACAGCATATCGACTTTTTGCCTAATTTCTTCAGACATTTCAATGGGTTTCCCCCACTCCCGGTGAGTCTCACCCGGCCACTTATTGGTGGCGTCAAAGCCCATCTTCGAGCCCAGCCCGCTGACCGGTGAGGCGAAATCCAGGTAATCGATGGGCGTGTGCTCGATGATGGTGGTGTCCCGGGCCGGGTCCATGCGCGTGGTCATGGCCCAGATCACGTCCTCCCAGTTACGGATATTCACATCCTCATCGCAGACCACCACAAACTTGGTGTACATGAACTGGCGCAAAAAGGACCACACCCCCAGCATCACCCGCTTGGCATGGCCGGGATACTGTTTCTTCATGCTCACACAGGCCCAGCGGTAGGAGCAGCCCTCTGGCGGCAGGTAAAAGTCCACAATCTCCGGAAACTGCTTCTGCAGGATGGGCACGAACACCTCGTTCAGCGCCACGCCCAGAATGGCCGGCTCGTCCGGCGGCCGCCCGGTATAGGTGCTGTGGTAGATGGGGTTGTGGCGGTGGGTGATGCGCTCGATAGTGAACACCGGGAAGCTATCCACCTCGTTGTAATAGCCAGTGTGGTCGCCAAACGGGCCCTCCTCGGCCACCACGCCCTGCTCCAGATAACCCTCCAGCACGAACTCCGCCGAGGCCGGCACCTGTAGATCGCTGCCCAGGCACTTCACCACCTCGGTCTTCGAGCCGCGCAGCAGGCCGGCAAAACCATATTCGGAGAGGGCGTCGGGCACCGGGGTCACCGCCGCCAGAATCGTCGCTGGGTCGGCGCCCAGGGCCACCGCGAGGGGGAAGCGCTCGCCGGGGCGCTGCTCGCACCAGTCCCGAAAATCCAGCGCCCCGCCCCGGTGGGCCAGCCAGCGCATGATCACCTGGTTGCGGCCGATCACCTGCTGGCGGTAGATGCCGAGATTCTGCCGCTCCTTGTGCGGCCCCCGGGTCACAACCAGACCCCAGGTGATCAGCGGCCCGGCATCCCCCGGCCAGCAGGTCTGGATGGGCAGGTCGGCCAGATCCACCGCATCACCTTCTACTATTACCTCCTGACAGGGGGCCTTCTTCACCACCCGGGGCGCCATGTTCAGCACCTGGCGGAACACCGGCATCTTCTCCCAGGCATCCTTCATACCCTTGGGCGGCTCCGGTTCCTTCAGAAAGGCCAGCAGCTTGCCCACCTCACGCAGCGCCGCCACCGACTCCTCGCCCATGCCCATCGCCACCCGTTCCGGGGTGCCGAACAGATTGCCCAGCACCGGAATATCCGAGCCCCGGGGGTTTTCAAACAGCAGCGCCGGGCCGCCCGCCCGCAGCGTCCGGTCGCAGATCTCCGTCATCTCCAGCACGGGATCCACCTCCTGACGGATGCGCTTGAGCAAACCGCGCTTTTCCAGTTTGGCAATAAAGTCGCGAAGGTCTTGATATTTCATAGTCTTGGAATTCGTCTGGCTGTAGGGTCAGGATCGTCATCGGCGTGGCCGGGCCCGGTAGGCCGGGGGCACCCGCCTGGACACTGCGACGATTAATGCCTGGCAAGCATACCAGAAAGTGGCCATAGCGCCTGCGGATCCGGGGTAGGGGCAGGTGGGGGACGGACCGCTAAAGGCCGCCGAGAGAGAGTGGGCTGGTTGAATAGAATGTCAGTGAATTCCTACAAGCATAGGCATCGTTATAAAAGGCAGTAGCAGGTAGTAGGGTTGATTGTAGTTAGGCGGTATTGCAGCAAAGGAGGGTGGCGAGGAGGCGAGATGCCGTTGGCTGTGGGGTGAAAAAATTCAATAAGCTACTGCAAGAAAATAAATGACGACGGTGCAACGTGCTGCAGAAGATGCGCGCCAGAAAACAAATACAGGCGCCGAAATATCGAAATTTCATTGGCCGCTAGCCACCAATGCCGGCTGTGCTAATCTTAGCAACAATGAAGAAGGCTACGGTTGCCGGCCATCGGTTCGGTTGGCTGGTATGGCAGTATTAACGGGATTTACATCCAACAAAGGGAGCTTGTGTATGGGTACCTATGATTACGCCATTGGCGGCGCGATTCTGTGCGGGATCATCATGGTGTTAGGTGGCATCGTGTTGTTGTACAAGGGCGCGATCAGGCTTGAGGTGGCCGCCCAGGATCCGGCGCTGACCGTCGAGATGTTTCAGAAGGAACTCAAGTTTACCACCCGTGTCCCGGCGCTGGGATTGTTTATCATCGGCCTGTGTTTTGTGGTGCTGGCCATCTATTTTGGTCAGGACGTCGCGGCGACGGCGATCGAGGTGCGCGGTAAGACCGAAGGGGTGGATGAGCAGGTGACGATTCGGCTGCAATCCCAGTGGCCGATCGATGCGCATCAGGGACAGGTGCATCAGGTGGTGCGGCCGCAGCTGGATGTGCTCTGGGTGGTGGTGAGTGCGCCGGGTTACAAACCCCATTACATCTCTTTTTCCCGCGATGAATTAAGGCACGGTGTCGATTTTGGCAGTGTGAAGCTGACCCGTGCCACGCCGAGGGTGGAGGCCAGTGCCGCACGCATTGCCGAGCTGCCGCCGGGGGTGGCGGCGCCGCCACTGGCATCGGGCGGCAGCTTTGGTCGCGGAGGTCCATTATGAAGAACGCCATTATGAAGAATACCGCTGTGCAGAGCAGTGTTATGAATGACGCCGTGACGAAGCACACCTTGATAAAGCCACGGCTTCACCTGCTGTTGCTGTTACTGGCGCTGTTGCTGCTGGCACAGGCTGCCTGGGCACAGGGGGTCAGTGTCCACGGCGTCGTCTCCGATGCCGCGGGCCAGCCGGTGCCGGGTATCGTCGTCTCGTTGTTTCATCCCGCCAATGGCCGCAGTGCGCCGGCCTATAGCGATGGTCAGGGTCGCTACATCCTCTATGCGGTGCCCCCACTGCAGGCGCCCTATTACATAGAGGCGTATTGGGGCGAGCGGCTGATCTACCGTGCGCCGATCCAGGTGCAGGAAGAGCGGGAATGGCACATCAGGCTTGATTGATCGCGGCGCGTCACAGCAGTAACAGCAGTAATAACCACAGAGGTCGGTCTCAGACGAGACGGGCCTTTTTGTTGGGCGCATGCAGGGCCAATGTCTCAAGCAGTTAGGGAAGCCAGCAACCATGCCGGTTTGATAGTCTGACTCCGTCAGGTCGCCAGATTTTGTACTAAGCTTAAAATACTCGTTCGACATTGTTCCGACATTGTTCCGACATCGCCGAGAAGGGCGGGATGATGCCCATGGAAAACCTGCTCGCAGACTACGGCTACCTCGCCATCCTGATTGGCACCTTCCTTGAAGGCGAGACGGTGCTAGTGCTCGGCGCCGTCGCCGCACAGCTGGGTTACCTGGAGCTTGCCGGGGTGATGGCAGCGGGCTTCACCGGCACCGTGGCCGGAGATCAGTTGTATTTCTTCCTGGGCAGGCGCCACGGGCAATCCGCCCTGAGACGCTACCCGCGCTGGCAGGGCCGCGCGGACAGGGTGTTCAGCCTGTTACAGCGCTACGGCGCATGGGTGATTGTGGGCTATCGCTTTCTCTACGGCTTGCGGACCGTGGCGGCATTTGTGATCGGCACGAGCCCCATAGGCACGGCGAAATTCATTGTGTTCAGTCTCGCCGGCGCCCTGGTCTGGACGCTGACCGTGGCCAGCGCCGGCTATCTGTTCGGCCAGGCGATCGAGTTGGTGATCGGTGATATCAAGCGCTATGAGCTTGCGCTGCTGGGTACTATTGCCGCGATCGCCACCCTGGTGTGGCTGATCTATCTGTATCGTGGGTGGCGCCAGCGCTAAGCGGGGCCGTGTAACAAAAAACGTCATGCTGGTGGACCGGAATGGTCGCCAGTCCAGGTTGGTTAACGGAAAAGAGAGTGAAGGAGTGTGCCACAGGATGTTGGCGCAAAAATCTACGCATATATCATGGATCTGATGTC
This sequence comes from Gammaproteobacteria bacterium, assembly GCA_032250735.1. NCBI lineage: Bacteria > Pseudomonadati > Pseudomonadota > Gammaproteobacteria > Gammaproteobacteria bacterium. The sequence continues at coordinate 18,315 of JAVVEP010000004.1, read as the reverse complement.
CAATACGGGAAAGAAGTTGTAATCGCGGATGTACTGTGGGCTGATCAAAGCCCAACGGACAACGGATCAGTAAGTGATGCGTTTAGTGCTCTTCCAGCTCCTGCGTTTTACGAATGTGGCCATAGTTGAGGATGGCGACAAATATGCTTCCCCCGATCAGGTTGCCCAAGACCGCAAGACCGATAAAGCGAGCTGTCTGTTGTAGGCTGAACTGGTCAGATATGAAGTATGCGGTGAACATCTCAACCGAGCCGGCGATGGAATGGTGTAGACCTCCCATCCCAATAAGAAACGTAACAATATAGATGCAGACGATCTGGCTGAGCGTCGCTTGGGTTGACATTATCAGCCAACCGCCCAGTGCCATCAGCCAGCCTGCCAGTGTGCCGCTGATGATCAAATCCAGGGTGGCGGGGCTGACAAGATGATGGGCCACGATAATGTAACCGGCCTTGGCCTGAATGATATTGTCGGCAAAGGTGAGCAGGCCGGCAATAAAGGCTGCGCCGATAAGATTTCCGATGAGCACAATGATCCACAGGCGTAACAAAGACCGAAAGGGCGCCTTGCGATCGAGTACCGGATAGACCGCTGTGGCGGTATGTTCGGTAAACAGTTGTGTGCCGCTGATGATGCAAATAATAAAGCCCAGCGGATAAACCAGGGCGGTGGCCAACCGAACCAGGGTGGGTTGGTCGACATCCGCCATGCCGCTAGCGACAACACCCACAACCATGGCGGTAAATCCCAGAATCATGCCGGCGGCAACCGATGACAGCGTCAGTGATACCGTGTGTCGATGCAGCTGCTCCAGGCCTTCATTAATACTTTGTTGCAGCGTGTCATCCGGGTGGCGGATGGACTGGTCGGTGCGCTTGACGATGACTGGGATATAATGCTGGTCCTCGCTTTCCCTTTCAAGGCTGCGCTCGGTGGTGATTGATTCCGGATCATGATTGCCAGGATGGTGATTGGCCGCGACATCACTGGCTGGTTGGCTGTCTTTTTTGTCGTTCATTAAATTCGGCCCATATGTTTTCGGATTCAGATAGATAGACAACAATAATTGCAAAGCGCCCAGTCTGCAATGCACGACCAGGGAATCGGATTTAAGCCACGCGTCAATAATGTCCCTGATAACAGGACATGATCAAGCAGAGATCATGCTGGTCGCGACGGCGGATTTATTTTGCTGATTCGTCAATACCTGCCTGATTTTGCGCTAGGCTTAAGATATATAGCAGTGATGATTAAGGGCAGGATGATGCCAAATAAACCCTGATTGCGAAGTAGGGTTACCTTGTCATTCTTGTCGGCACGAGCCCCATAGGTGCGGTGAGGTTTGTTACCTTCAGCGGTGTCGGCGCTAAGCGGGTTCGTGTCACAAAAACGACATGTTATGGCCATCAAACCGTCATGCTGCCGGATCAGAATGGACGCCAGTACAGGCTGGCTAACGGAAAAAAGGAGAAGGCAGATGCGATTTTTTATCAAGGAGTGGGCCAATAAAACGGCGACCCTGATGGCAGAAAACGGCACCGTGCTCTGGACGTTTTCAAGCGTAGAGGATGCAGAGGTGGTAGCCAGACAATGGCAGAGTGTGCAGGGCGTAAATATGATCTATCGCCTGGATTCCATCACGTCTTCGGACATATATCGTGATGTGGCCTAGGGCTAATCGCGCACCTCGGGACGTTCATGCCGCCGAAATGGCATAAGCAAGAGTAAGGAATTACGTATTGTTAGTTGTATGTTGTTAAAGGGGAAGCGGATCCCCCCTCCCTTCCCTTTCCCTCCCCCCCCCTCTCTCTTCCCTCCTCCTCTCACAATCCGGCCGCCACTCACGGCGGCCGCCCATCTTGCCATGCATAAAATCCGCGGGCATAGTGTTGGCTGTCATCGCGGCCACGCACTGCGGCTCGGCATTGGTCGGTTTGCAGGGCTGTCGGCAAGGCGGCATCGGAGCGGGACGGGCATACCTCATGAAAGATCACGCTGTCTTTATCGTGCTGCTGACCATCGAGCTGGCGATCCCCTATGCCCAGTCCTTGAAGGACAAGCGCAGCGCGGTGCGGGGCCTCACCGATCGTATCCGCAGTAAATTCAATGCCTCGGTGGCCGAGGTAGGGTATCAGGACAAATGGCAGCGCTGTGTTGTGGCAGTCTGCCTGGTCGGCGGCGACCGGCGCTATCTGGAATCACATGCCGCCCGCGTACGCGCGGTCTGCGAACAGGCGACGGATGTCGAGATCGTCGGGATCGAGCAACAATGGCTGTGATCCGCGATGCAGTGCGAGCAGGCAGGAACGGTATCGCCTGCTATCGGGACAATCATGATCAACCATATTCAACCATATTCAACAACAGGACGGACAACAGCCAGTGACAGACTTCTTTTTTAACTACGGATTATTCCTGGCGAAGACGCTCACCATCGTGCTGGCGATCGCCGTGGTGGTGTTATTTATTGTGTTTCTGAGCGGTCGGCGGCAGGGTGACAGAACCGATTCCATGGAAGTCAGGAAGCTGAATAACAAGTATGACGATCTGGCGATGCTGATGAACGCCAGCATGTTGCACAAGGACGGCTTCAAGAAATACCTGAAATGTGAAAAGGAAAAACTGAAAGGGCTGGTAAAGGACATCAAACACGGCGAGCGGAAGAAGCGCATCTATGTATTGAGTTTTTATGGTGATATCCGGGCCTCGGCCGTCGCCTCGCTGCGTGAGGAGATTACCGCAGTGCTGACGGTGGCGACTGAAAATGATGAGGTGTTTGTACGTCTCGAAAGCGGTGGCGGCGTGGTGCATGGCTATGGGCTGGGGGCCTCGCAGCTGATGCGTATCCGGGATAAAAACATTCCGCTTACGGTGTCGGTGGACAAGGTGGCCGCCAGCGGCGGCTACATGATGGCCTGCGTGGGCAACCGGATTCTGGCCGCGCCGTTTGCGATCATCGGTTCCATCGGGGTGATTGCCCAGGTGCCCAATTTTAACAAGGTGCTGAAAAAGCACGACATCGAATACGATCAGTTCACGGCGGGAGAGTTCAAGCGCACGGTGACAATGTTCGGTGAGAATACCGATGAGGCGAAGGCCAAGTTTCATGAGGAGATCGAGGACATTCATGCCCTGTTTAAGGAATTTATTGTCCGCCATCGGCCTGAGGTCGATATCGTCAAGGTGTCGACCGGGGAAAGCTGGCCGGGTACGCGGGCCATGGAACACCGGCTGGTCGACGAGCTGAAGACCAGTGACGACTATCTGCTGGAGAGCAGCAAGGTCGCCGACATCTACGAGATCACCTATAAGCGCAAGCGGTCACTGGCCGGGAAAATCGGTTTTCGGGTACAGCAGCTGGTGGACAGGATCCAGTACGGTTGAGCAAAGGCCATCCAGTCTAACGGTAAGTAGAAGTGCTCGCTGCTACAGCCAGCCAAATACATCATGCACCAGAAACACCACGATCTCGAAGGCGATCAGCCAGATGATGATCCATTCCAGCAATGACGAGTGTTTGTGTTTCTGTTCATCGGCCATCATCTCCAGCAGCTCGTGGATGGTCTCCAGTTTCTTGCTTAACACCTCCACGCGCGGCCTGACCTCAAGATAGTCTGCAATCATACTGTGGTAGGTATCAAGCTCCGGGTATTCCCAGAAAATGTCCGGTACATCCAGCAGGTCGTAGTTGAGCATGATGTCGCTCTTGGCGATAAACAGCCGACCGCGCAACTTCGCCAGTTGCTTGCGCGACAGGTGTGAGGCGCCGGTTTCGGCGATGTTCCTGGGGATGTAGACCGTGTCGTTGATGGTCTGCTGCACCTGGTGCTCGAATTGTGCGAGCTTGGTGGACTGGGCGATCACGTGCGAGACGGCCAGCCGCGTGGTAACCGCATCGTCGCTCAGAAGAATGTGGTCATTTTTGATCAGCGGCTTTTCGGCGCCGGTCTCGTAGCTGAATTCGTCATCCATCACGATGCCCAGCGGCTCATGCGCATAGCCGCGAAGCTTCAGAATGAATTCATTGCGCTGCTCGAGACTGAAACGCCAGAACACCAGCACGCCGTATTCAAAGATGAATACCTCGCCCTGCTGCTGCGTGACGTGGAATACGTTGCGGTAGGCGGCGTAGCGCTGATCCGCAAGATACCCGCTCCGCAAGGCCGGAAAATCGAACCGTGCGCAATAACAGAGGGTGTAGACGGTTGCCTCGGTATCCATGGTGAATTCCTTCCTGTCCTGACTGAAATCGACGCGTCGTTGCCCAGCCGGTTAACGGCCGCGTGATTCCATGCGCCGCAGGAATTCGGCCATGATCTCAAGGTACAGCTGATCGCCCAGGTACTTGTCCTCCACCTCGGACTCAATGCTGGGATTGTCATTCACCTCGATCACCACCACGCGATCGGCGGACTGTTTGATGTCGACGCCGTAGAAGCCATTACCGATCAGGCGCGCCGCCTTGACGGCCACATCCAGCACCTGTTTGGGCGCCTCGAAGGTGGGGAGGGTGTCATAACCGCCCGACTGGGTGGTCGCGCCATGCTGGTAGATTTGCCAGTGATCGCGCACCATATAATAGCGGCAGGCGTACAGCGGCTTGTTGTTGAGTACGCCGATGCGCCAGTCATATTCCGTATAGAGAAATTCCTGGGCAATCAGCAGGGCGGAATTCTTCAGCAGCAGGCGCGCGCCCTCCTCGAGTTCCTCCAGGTTGCTTACCTTGATGATGCCACGTGAGAATGAGCCATCCGGAATCTTGAGCACCACGGGAAAGCCGATTTCGTCGACCAGTTTCTGCAACGATTTCTTATCGGGCTGGTTAAGGATCACCGATTTCGGGGTCGGTATCTTGTGCGTGCGCAGCAGGTCCGCCAGGTAGATTTTATTGGTGCAGCGCAGGATCGAGGTGGAATCGTCGATCACCACCATCCCTTCCGCCTCGGCCTTCTTGGCGAACTTGTAGGTGTGATGATCCACCGAGGTCGTCTCGCGGATAAACAGTCCGTCGTACTCGGGCAGGCGGATGTAATCCTTTTTGGTAATCAGTTCGGTGGCAATGCCCAGCTTGTTGGCGGCCTTCTCGAAGAGCTTCAGGGCCTGCGCGTCACTGGGTGGCATGGCCTCGTCGGGATTCACCAGAATCGCCAGGTCAAAGCGATAGGCCTTGCGCGCCTTCTGCTTGCGCCACATCTTGCGACTGAAGCTTTCAAAGGCATTGGCGAAGGCCTCCTGTTCCGCCGGTTCGGACAGCGACTTGAGGGAGATGGCCTTGACCTTATCCATCTTCCAGCCCTTTTTATACTGCAGGGTGATTTCCATCAGCGGGCAGGGAAACTTCTCGTACAGATACTGTGCCAGTTTGGCCAGGCCCTTGTCCTGGGTCTGGCCAAACCAGCAGTGGAAGCTCAGCGTGTCTGTGCCGGGAGCAATCTCGAGTTTCCTGAGGTGTTCCTCCGCATATTCAATTTGCAGTGAGGCGAGGTCCTTGCGCCCCAGGTCGCTGATGGTGGCGACCGAGGGAAACACGTGGTGGCCGCGCGCCTCGGCGAGCAGGGAGCAATAGTAACCGGCGCTCAGGTAGCGATAGCTGCGACACAGGTTGATCACGCGGACGCGTTTGTCGTCCTGGTCGGTGCTGATTTGCAGATAATCGTCGAAGGTGATCACGTCCTGGCTGGGGTAATAGGGCTGCCAGTCGCTCAGGTTTTCAACTACCACATAAAATGCGGTCATGCAGGGTGCTCACAATAATAGTAGAGGGGTACAGGTGCGGCTATTTTTAGTCCTAAAATTAGCTTAGCACAATAAGAATATTCACTTGGTAGGCGGATTTTCGCGGAGTATGATCCATTTTTTTAAAAGGCCCTCCGAATATGTTGAAGCTGATGTCGGCACAGGATCTGAGTTGCTTTAGCGCCAGCTACACTGCGGCGCGCAAAGGCTTCTTTTCCCGCTATAAACGCCTGGCGCCGGCGCTGGTGCGCTCCTTGCACAGCCACCCTCATGTGTTGAGCGGCCCGCAGCAGGAGGCGCTCGGTTGCGATGTCCTGCTGCTCGGCCAGAGCGAGACGCCGCAACAGCTGCTGGTGCTGATTTCCGGCACCCATGGGGTGGAAGGTTTTGCCGGCTCGGCGATCCAGTGCGACTGCCTGCCGCTGTTGGAGCCGGTGCTGACCGCCAACCCCTCGCTGGGCGTGATGATCATCCACGCACTCAATCCCTGGGGCTTTGCCTGGCTGCGACGTTATGACCACGAGGGCATCGACCTCAACCGCAATTTCGTGGACTTCGACGCGGCCCTGCCGGATAACCCTGACTATGAGCGCCTGCACCACCGACTGCTGGCCGGCGATACCCTGAGCGCCGACAGCCTGCACGCCCTGTGGCAGGGGATGGAGCCGGCCGCCTTCATCGAGGCCGTCACCCGCGGCCAGTACCGGCACAGTGACGGCCTGTTCTTCGGCGGCAGTGGGCCGAGCTGGTCGCGTCGGCTGCTGGAAAAGACCACCCGCAACGCGGTGTTTGACAGCGCCCGGCGCATCGCCATGATCGACCTGCATACCGGACTGGGGCCTTATGGTTATGGCGAGGTGATCAACGACCATCCGGTGCACAGCGCCGGGTATCGCTGGGCCGAAGACTGGTATGGGGACAACGCCCAGTCCACCGTGCTCGGCGACTCGGTGTCCAGCCTCAAGCAGGGCCTGCTGGACTATCACTGGCATCGGGTGATGGGCGAGCGCGGCTGCTTCGTCACCCTGGAGTTCGGTACCTATGCGATAAGCCGTCTGCTCACCAGCCTGATCAACGAACAGCTGCTGCATAACGCGAATCAGCAACACGACGGCGCACGGGACATCGAGCATGCCCAGGTGCAGGCGCTGAAGCAGTTTTTTTATCCCGCCGAGACCTCCTGGCAGCAACAGGTATTGTTTCGCGGCCGACAGGTCATCTCCCTGGCGCTGCAAGGGCTGATGCGATGAATGCAAAATGCCATGTCCGTGTTGCAACAGCGGAAGACCTGGAGCCGCTGCTGGCCATCGAAAAGCGCTGCTTTGCCACCGACCGACTTTCAAGGCGCAGCTTCCAGCACTTCATCCGCCCCGGCCCGCATGAGCTGCTGGTGATCGAGCGCGACGACGATGGCCGCAAGCTGCTGGGCTATGTGCTGTTGCTGTATCGCGCCGGCACCAATCTGGCGCGGCTGTATTCCATCGCGGTCGCGCCGGACGCACAGGGCAAGGGCCTGTCGAAACAGCTGTTGCGCGCCGGCGAGGCGTCGGCCCAGCTGCGCCTCTGCGCCTTCATGCGGCTGGAGGTGAACGTGCACAATACGCCGGCCATCTCCCTGTACAAGGCCGATGGCTACCGCAGCATCGGCACCATCCGCGACTATTACGAGAATGGCGATGATGCCATCCGCATGGAGAAGCGCCTGCACTATCTGAACTACCCGCAGCGCGGCCACGTCCTGCCCAGGCCCTATTACCAGCAGACCACGGATTTCACCTGCGGGCCGGCATCACTGATGATGGCGATGAAAACCCTGCAACCGGATTACCCCATGTCGCGGCACGAAGAGTTGCAGATCTGGCGCGAGGCCACCACCATCTTCATGACCTCGGGGCATGGTGGCTGCTCGCCCCATGGTCTGGCACTGAGCGCCTGGCAGCGTGGCTTCGATGTCACCCTGTACACCAATCAGGCGGCCGCGCCGTTTCTCGACGGGGTGCGTGACGAAAACAAAAAGTCCGTGATCCAGTTTGCGCACGAGGACTTTCTGCAACAGATCATGCACACCGACATCCAGCTCAAGATCCGCGCCCTGGAGACCGACGAGCTGGACCGCATCCTGCAAAAGGGCCTGCCCATCCTCGCCCTCATCAGCACCTGGCGACTCAACCGCAACAAGGCCCCGCACTGGGTCTATGTGGCCGGTTCGGATGACAACTATGTCTACATCAATGATTCCGATGTCGGCGATGAGCCGTACGCCACCCAGACCGACTATATCCAGGTGCCCATCGACCGGCTCGCGTTCCGAGACATGGCGCGCTTCGGCCAGAAGCGCCTGCGCTGCCTGCTGGTGATCAGCGGCCCGCGTGATACGGCGAAATAACACCGCCTTGTCCTGAAAGCTCAGGCGCGCGGCTAAGATTGTTCTTTGCCGCCGGCTTTCTTTATCATCCGTTATCATCACTAAATGAACACCGTCGTGACGGCACAGGAGCCCCGTTGTGAAAAATGATTTTGAGCGCAGCGCGCAGGCGCTGATCGAGGCCGGCCGGCAGCTGTACGCGCAGCACATGGTGCCCGCCACCAGCGGCAACATCTCGGCGCGGCTGGCGGACGGCAACCTGGCGATCACCGTGTCCGGGGTGCACAAGGGCCACCTGAGCCAGGGGGACATCATGCAGGTCGATGCGCAGGGCCGCTCGCTGGATGGGCGTCGCCCCTCCGCCGAGACCCTGCTGCATGTGCACATCTATCGTCGCTTTGCCCAGGCGCAGGTGGTATTGCACCCGCACTCGGTGAATGCCACGGTGCTGTCGCGCCTGTGTGACCACGAGCTGGTGTTGCAGGACTATGAAATCCTCAAGGCCTTTCCCGGTATCGACAGCCACCAGAGCACGGTGCGCATCCCCGTGTTCGATAACGACCAGGACATCGCCCGCCTGGCCGAAAAAGTGGATGCCCGTCTCGCCGAGCTGGAGCACGCGCCGGGCTATCTGATTCGCGGCCACGGTTTTTACACCTGGGGCGACAGCATGCAGGACGCGCTGCGCCACGTGGAGGCCTTTGAGTTTCTGTTTGACTGTGAGCTGCGCCTGCGCGCGCACGCAACCGTCCGCCAATGAACGATCCGCAAAAGGGGATAAGCAAGATGAGTGTATTGCAAATTTATGACGAGGCCGGCCAGCCGGTGTCGGCGCCGATCAGCGATCTGGACAGCATCGTCGCCCAGCTGGCCGAACACGGCGTGCAGTTTGAACGCTGGCAGGCCACGGAAAAACTGGCCGATGACGCCCAGCAGGAGGCAGTGCTCACCGCCTACCAGGGCGCCATCGACCGCCTGAACCAGCAGTACGGCTTTCGCTCGGTGGACGTGGTGGCGCTACGGCCCGACAATCCGCAAAAGGCCGAGTTCCGGCAGAAATTCCTGGCCGAGCACCGCCATGGAGATTTCGAGCTACGATTCTTTGTCGACGGCAGCGGCCTGTTCTATTTACACCTCAACGACCGGGTGTACCTGATGCTGTGTGAAAAGGGCGACCTGATCAGCGTACCGGCCAACACCCCGCACTGGTTTGACATGGGCCAGAACCCTAACTTCAAATGTATCCGCCTGTTTACCACCGAAGACGGCTGGCTGGGTGACTTCACCGGCAGCGACATCGCCAGCCGCTTCCCGGACATGGACCGCTTTGTGGCCGGCCTGTCCTGAGCATGCAGCTGCCGATGCAACTGTCCATGATCAAGGCCGTGGTCACCGATATCGAAGGCACCACCTCGTCGCTGTCGTTTGTCAAGGATGTGCTGTTTCCCTACGCACGCGAACATATCGGCGACTATCTCCGCCGCCATGCCGAACAGGACACCATCCTGCCGCTACTCGATGACGTGCGCCGGGAAGTCGGCGAGGCGCTGGATCTGGAAGGCATCATCGCCCAACTGCAACAATGGATCGACCAGGACCGCAAGATCCCCGCACTCAAAACCCTGCAGGGACTGCTGTGGGAAACGGGCTACCGGCAGGGCGATTTCCAGGGACACCTCTATGCAGACGCCAAACAGCAACTGCAACAGTGGCAGGCGCAGGGCATTCGCCTGTACGTCTATTCATCGGGTTCGGTGTACGCGCAAAAGCTGCTGTTCGCCCACACCCCCTATGGCGACCTGACACCTTTGTTTAGCGGTTACTTTGACACTAAGGTCGGCGCCAAAACCGACCCCGCCTCCTACCAAAATATCGTTACCGCCATCGGCGCCACGGCAAACGAGATCCTGTTCCTGTCAGACATCGGCGCAGAACTGGACGCCGCCCGCAGCGCCGGCATGCAGACCGTCTGGCTGGTGCGGGACCAGACCACGGACAAAGCCGCCGCCCACCCGCAGGTGCAAAGCTTCAACGACATCACGCTGGGCGCGCAGCGGGCATAATCTCCCCCGCAATCTGCATAAGATGGATGGGATCAATTTTTCAATATGTTTTCCCCACGTCCGGGCGATCAGATGCGTTTGCAGCGGATGAGCCTACGCAATCATGGCAAATAAAATAATATAAAATTACCTTAATTAAAGTGAGACTTTGTGTTAGCTTGCCAGGACAGTCAAATCGATTTAGACAGAATCCTGTGTAAAGAGGTGTTAGACAGATATCAGTATAAGTAACTGTTGGGCGTCATGATTCAGACCTATATCGAAAATAAGTTCCCTGGTGAAAATCCGAATCGTGTAGCGTGGCGTCACGAGGTTGTGCGAGCCTGTACCTCATTCGTTGAATCAGGGCTAGCTGATCCAAAGTTTGTTAGCGAACTCGTTTCTGGAGAAGAGCACAAGTTGTGGTCGTGCTTATCCGAAGCCCTGATTGCTCAACGGCTGAGCGACAAGAAGTTTCCAGCACGCCCTAAATCTAGGTATCGGCCCGGACTTTCTTGTTATGGATGGTGAACGAAAGGTATGGATTGAGGTGGTTTGTCCAGTACCTGTGCAGCTCCCAGACGAATGGCTGAATATTCAACTTAATACTGTAGTGAGCTTTCCACATGAGGAAATTCTTCTTCGCTGGACTAGTGCTATCAAGGTGAAGGCCGAACGACTTCTTGGTAGCGATAAACGCCCCGAGGGTTACTTAGCATCTGGTATTGTCGCCAAAGAAGATGCGTACATTATCGCTGTAAATAGTTGTCGTTTGCGGCATGGACCGTTTCCTTCGCTTATGGGGATCAGTCAGTTCCCATTTGCTGCTGAGGCAGCGTTCGGTTTTGGTCCATTTCAGATAACCATCAATAAGGAGGCGCTTGAAGCTGTCGAGACAAGTTACCAACATCGCCCCTTTGTGAAAAATCGCAATGGTGCCGATGTTCCAGCTCACACATTCCTAGATCCCGCATTTGAGCAAATCTCAGCGATATGGGCGGTTGATTTGAACGGCTATTCCGCGTTTGGTGGTAGCGAGCCCATGTACGTTGTACATAATCCGAACGCTATATGTCCTGTTTCGAAGGGATTTCTCCCATCGTTACACGACTATGTAACGAGACTAGAGGGTGATAATTTTGTTCTTGATCGCCCTGGGGAGGGATAATAATGAAAACCCGCCCATCAAGGCGCACCAGCCGACGACAGGCCATGATGGGGCCTGTCGTCGGCTGAGCTTAGTTGTTAGGCGCAGATAACGAACATGGATTTAAATTCTTTAGAAAGGGAAACAATAGGGCTTTGCATTTGCCTTGAGGCAGTAAACGATATAGTTAATCATGTGTTGCTCGATGTTTGGGAAAGTTCTCAATCACCTGGCGTGTCAATGGTGTATTTTAAGGATAGAATCCACCGCTCCCTTTTCGTAATTCGATTCTTAGATTTTGCTAAAGAAGCAGGAGATAGTAAGTTAACTGGCATTTCTGGTTCATGTATTAATGTTTTAAATGAGGCTTGTAGTAGCAAACGTTTTAATATTGATAATAGCGTAGAAGAACTAGAAAGATCTTTAGTTGAATTGCAGAGCTGGCTTGAGTTAAAAACTCCATTAAAACTTTGGCTGCCTACCCTGAACTTAGAGGCCAAATTGGAAGTATCGAGAATAGAGTTTTTAAAAATATCGGGAAATCACTCAAAACATAATATTTCAAGATTAACTGGGGTTTCTAAAGGAATTCATAAAATATTATCTGAACACAACTATAATTTTCCTCTTGAGCTTATTCCGCTTGCTTTGGAAGACTTTCGAGAGCATCTAGATGAGAATTACTTTATATATTATGGAACTTGGATGGCCGAGCTGTTAAACAATGTACGTTGGGGGTTACAGAGATATCTAAAGCCAATATATCATTCATGTTTAAGGAAAGGAGAAGATGGCATTTCCTATAAATATGAATACCCTGAAGGCTTTGAAAGCGAGGTATCTAAACAGTGGTTTTGGCGTTTAATGAATCATGTGCGAACTGGACCATATGTCAAACATTTTTCCTCACCAATTGAGCTTAAGGATAAAAGCTCTTTGGAGAGGGGGTAGCGCCAATCATGCCCAATAAATGCATCAGATCGTTCGCTTTCGCTCACTGGGACCTCGGGTGTGCTACGCATCCATCGCCCCTTATGCAAAACGTTAGGCACATCAATGGATAGTGATCATACAATAATTCATATCGGAAATTATCCAATTAAAGTTTGGCATAACGATCCGTTAGTAGATGGTTATGAATACTATGGTGAATTATCCACAGGCCAGAGAACACCAAAGGAATATAGGTGCAATTTAAGTTACTTTAGTGGGGTAAGCTGCATAGATCTCCCTGATCGACTACATCTTTGGATTACTCACAACGGGAGTGAGTTTAAACGCGTAAATTTTGTAAGGATCACCAAGCTGTCCAACCAGTGTAAGTTAGTAATAACTCTAAATATAGATTATGCACGCTGGGAACTGGAAGAATCTGTGAGTAGTTTTGTATTTAGATTTGTCGATTTCATAAAAAATGAACTTAACGTGGAAATAACAGCAGATAAAACAGATGTTGGTTATTGTATTGATGTGCCATTTTACGGTAGTAAAGTTGATGATATTTACAATTGGTATTCGACTTGTGAGCATACGGTAGAGAAATTTTATCAAAAATGCTTGGTTTCACCGACAGGTAATAATTCTGAATCAGTCAAGTATGGTGAGGATAGACTTCATTGGTGGGTTAGGTATGTATTTGTTCCATTAATTGGCAGCGGTACTATTGCAGCGGTGTTAGCAAAATATATTTTTCAATAAATGCCTAACAAAATAATTAAGTCATTCGCTTCGCTCATTGGGGCGCGCCAAAAGCGGCGCGCCCATTGTTAATAACGTTATGTGTGTAAGAAAACTAAATTATGAGCTTAACATCCTCTGACATCGAGATAAAACTTCGGAATTGTGTTTTCGAGACGGAACGTTTGAAGCTTCAACTTGAGAAAAAGAATCTTAAAATCCAAGAACAATCCGCGAAGTATCAGCGTGCTGTACTGAAAATGGAAAAGCAACTTGCGGCCAAAGACAAAAGAATTAAAGAACTTGAGGAATTGCTGGCCAAAGAAAAATCTAAAATGGACGATCTTTGGGCAGGTGTTGCGAGGGTTGGTGGTATCCATAAAAAATCTCCAGATTAATAATAGGGGACAGACTGGAATGGCACTTAGTTAAGCATAAGTTACTAATTTAAAAGAAAGAGTTAAAGGGGTCAGAGCCCTTTAAGAAAAAAGCAATTGGTGGTATGTTCTACTGAATTCCTTCACGCAGGAGGGCGCGATGCCACGCAAGCCAAGATTTTTCCTTCCCAACATCCCCGTTCACATTGTTCAGCGGGGGCATAGCCGAGAGCCGGTGTTTTTTGAAAATAGCGATTATCGGGCCTACCTAAACTGGTTGAAAGAGGCGGCTGACCGGTATCACTGCGCCATTCATGCGTATGTCTTAATGGGCAATCATATCCATATACTAGCCACACCCAACGACAAGGATGGCATAAGTCGGATGATGCAGTATGTAGGCAGGCGTTATGTGCCTTATGTTAATCATGCTTATGGCACCAGCGGTAGCATCTGGGAGGGACGATTTAAGGCCTCGCTCGTCAGTGATGACCAGTATTTGCTTGCTTGCATGCGCTATATAGAATTAAATCCCGTCCGGGCGGATATGGTGAGATCGCCGGCCAACTACCGTTGGAGCAGTTACAGCTGTAATGCCCAGGGGAAGGATGACAGCATGATAACCCGGCATGCATTGTATACCAGCCTCGGCAAGACTCAGGCCAGTCGTTGTGAAGCCTACAAGACGTTATTTAAGGCCCACCTTGATGAAAGCCAGTTAAAGGACATCCGCGCGGCATGGCAGACGGGTACGCCGCTGGGGAATGATCATTTCAGGGAAAAGATCGAACGTAAATTAAAGACAAAGGTGGGTCAGAGCAGACGAGGTCGGCCAGATGGCCCGCTTAAAGGGCTCTGACCCCTTAAGCTTTGCTTAAGCTCTGACCCCTTAAGCTGACACCTTAAGGCTGCTGACCCCTTAAGGCTGCGGCTTGGCTTGTCATTAACTTCGATTGTAGTCAAAGGGAAATCATATGAGTCATAAAGAAATTCACAGATCACATCGGGTAGGATGGTTGCGCGCAGCCGTGCTCGGAGCAAACGACGGAATAGTTTCAACTGCAAGTCTTATTATTGGTGTTGCAGCTGCAAACACTGCTCATGAAGGAATTCTTTTAGCCGGTGTTGCTGGCTTGGTCGCAGGCGCTATGTCTATGGCTGCTGGCGAGTACGTATCCGTCAGTTCCCAGTCTGATGCTGAGAATGCAGATCTAGCGCTTGAGAAAAAATCATTAGAAGAAGATCGTGATTATGAAAAAAATGAACTAGCCGCAATATATGAAGGAAGAGGTGTTGAGCCATTGCTGGCACAGCTAGTAGCTGAACAGCTTATGGCGCATGACGCCCTTGGCGCGCACGCTAGAGATGAAATAGGCATCTTAGAGAATGGGAATGCGCGGCCTGTTCAAGCCGCGCTTTCTTCAGCGGGTACTTTTACAGTTGGTGCCGCACTTCCATTGCTGGTTGCATGGGCTGTACCAGGTAATTTACTTATTTTTCTTGTCGCAGTGTTTTCGCTGGTTTTTCTTGCTTTTCTTGGCAGTATTGCGGCGCGTGCAGGTGGCGCATCAATAACTATCGGTGCTATCAGAGTTACATTCTGGGGTGCGCTCGCAATGGCACTGACGGCAGGAGTAGGTCGAATTTTTGGTGTTGTTGCATAATGTGGCATTTAGTAAGAGCTCGCGCATCTTCATGTTCGGCTAACCGGTCCGTTAGACTGTTAAAGGCTAAAACGCAGACCCCTTAGGCAGGGCTGAACGGATGGCTACAAAATAATGGCGCCAGATGGATTCGGGGGATGCAGTACGGGAACACAAAAAGTGCTTGTGAATGGCGCCGCGTGGGCACAAAATTCGTACCCTACCTGGCTGATCTTTTGCGCGCGCATGCGGCATAATCGCCATTCTATCGGACTGGCGACATGTTGCGACTCACTGAAATCAAACTGCCCCTCGATCACGCCGCAGACGCGCTGCGCGCGGTGATCCTGCGTACCCTGGATATACCGGCGCCGGAGCTGCTGGGATTTCGCGTGCGCCGGCGCGGCCACGACGCGCGTAAGCCGGGCATCATCGCCTTTGTCTACACGCTGGATGTCGAGGTGCGCGACGAGGGCGCAGTGCTGAAGAAGTTTCAGGGCAGAACGCATATCAATCCGGCGCCGGACGAGACCTATCGTTATCCGCTGCATGCCGCCACGCCGCCGGCCACGCGCCCGGTGGTGATCGGCAGCGGGCCGTGTGGCGTGTTCGCCGGCCTGTCGCTGGCGCGCATGGGACTGCGGCCGCTGATTCTGGAGCGCGGCCGCAGCGTGCGGCAACGCACCAAAGATGTCTGGGGTTTCTGGCGCGAACGCCATTTCAATCCGCTGTCGAACGTGCAGTTTGGCGAGGGCGGGGCCGGGACCTTTTCGGACGGCAAGCTGTACTCCGGCATCAAGGATCGCGGCCACCATATCCACCGCATTCTGCAGGATTTCGTGGACTGCGGCGCGCCCGAGGAGATCCTCTACATTAGCAAGCCGCACATCGGGACCCTGCGCCTGGTGAAGGTGGTGGAGCAGCTGCGCCAGCAGATCATCGCGGCCGGTGGCGAGTTTCGTTTCGAGGCGCAGGTGGCGGACGTGGTGGTCGAAAATAGTGCCGTGCGCGGCGTGGTGCTGGCCAGTGGCGAACAGATCGACACGGAGCATGTGGTGCTCGCGGTCGGGCACAGCGCGCGCGACACCTTCGCGATGCTGCATGACAAGGGCGTGCGTATCGACGCCAAGCCGTTCTCGATCGGTTTTCGCATCGAGCATCCGCAACACCTGATCGACGTCGCGCGGCTCGGATGCCACGCCGGTAATCCGCAACTCGGCGCGGCCGACTACAAGCTGGTGCATCACTGCCAGAACGGACGCTCGGTGTACAGCTTCTGCATGTGTCCGGGCGGCCAGGTGGTGGCGGCGACCTCGGAGCAAGGCTGCGTGGTGACCAACGGCATGAGCCACTACTCGCGCGCCGAGCACAACGCCAATGCCGGCATCGTGGTCGGCATCACGCCGGCCGACTTCGGCAGTGATCACCCGCTGGCCGGCATCGCCCTGCAGCGCGAGATAGAGGCGCGCGCCTTTGCGCTGGGCGGCGGCAACTACAATGCCCCGGCACAGCGCGTCGGTGATTTTCTGGCGGCGCGTCCGTCCAGCGGGCCGGGCAGCGTGTCGCCGTCCTACACGCCCGGTGTCACCTGGACCGCGCTGGATGCATGCCTCCCGGACTACGCCATCAGCGCGCTGCGTGAGGCGTTGCCCAAATTCGACCAGACCATCAAGGGCTTTGCCATGCCGGATGCGGTGCTCACCGGCGTCGAGACGCGCACCTCCTCGCCGATTCGCATGCCGCGTGACGAGCGCAGCCTCGAAAGCCTGAATACCCGGGGGCTCTATCCGGCCGGTGAAGGCGCTGGTTACGCCGGTGGCATCTTGTCCGCAGCCGTGGACGGCATGAAGGTGGCCGAAGCGGTGGCGCGCAACCTAACTATAAATAATCATAAAAGATAAAGTCTCGCTATGGGCAGCGGCGTATCCCGCTGCCCACAGTCATCCTGCGAGACGCGGCCCGCGTCGGGGCTAGGCCGTCTGCTCGGTCTCCGGCTGGTGCTCGAGGACCTTGTCCGGGGTCTCTATTTCTATCTTGCGTGGCTGCATCTCCGGGGGAATCTCCCGCTGCAGGCGGATGGTCAGCAGGCCGTTGCGCAGCTCGGCGCCGCTGACCTCGATGTGTTCGGCCAGATTGAACTTGCGTTCAAACGGTCGCAGCGCAAAGCCCTGATGCAGCAGCTTGTCGCTGTGTTGCGTGGCCGCCTTTTTACCGCTGATCGTGAGCACCCCTTTCTCTATCTGGATGTCGATCTCCTGCTGGCTGAAGCCCGCCACGGCGAGGCTGATGCTATAGCGGTTTTCCTCGGTCATCTCGATGTTGTACGGGGGATAGGCGGCCGGGGCCGGATCGGTGCTGCGTGTGGAATCCAGCATCGAGGCCAGGCGGTCAAAGCCGATGCTGCTGCGGTATAGGGGGGATAAATCGATCGTGATCATAACATACCTCCAGGTTTATCAGTGATACGTAATTGTCCTGTTTTCATGCATATTGTAACTATCGGTGAGCCGGCATGACGGCTATTGCGTTCAACAAAATAGTGTCGCCCGTGACGTTTTCAAGAGAAAAAAATGAAAAATTTTTTGCGTCGGGGGGTGAAAAAATCCGGGAACTTTTTTTGATTAAGCTCGGTCTTTGAGAGTGACGACAGGGACGTGTCCTGTCGATCATGTGCAGTAATATATGGCTTATTTGTGGACATATTTGTGGACATAATCAAAGGAGGAAACATGAACACAAGAGTCGAACTTGCCAATGACGCCATTAATTTTGTCGCCGAAAACATGCGCCCACAGGAATCCGTACTGCGCCTGCTGGCCTCAGGCTTTGTGGTGCTGCTGCCGTTTTCTGATCCGGCCCTGTCGGTCAAGCTCCTGCCGGTGGTGGCAGCGGTGTATCTGTTCGTGACCGCCATCCTGCGCTGGGACCCGCTGTATGCCGTCATCCGCTGGGTGCAGTGGCAGCAAGCTGCGCAGCCGCAGGCCGTGAGGACCTCCGAGGGCGCGATGGTTGAAAACCTGAATCGCCGCAGCAACACCTCGGCCGCCAACGATCGCTCCACCTCGGGAGATGATTTCAGAAAGGCCGGCTGATGGCCTGGGTAGCGGGCTTTGTACCCAAAGTCTCAGGGCTGGCGGATACGTCAGCAAAGGGCACAGTCGAAAGGCTGTGCCCTTTTTTGTGGGGCTAGGAGCCTGTCGGACTATGGGAATCGTAGCGAGCATGGTGGGAAATCGAGTCCATTTTTTCGATCATTTGAGGAGAATAGTGGGTCTATTTAACGACCAATCCGCCGGGAGCGGATTGGGACCGCGCAAGCGACCCCGAA